>JBOGZE010000053.1:0-5672 GCA_050697055.1 Solirubrobacterales bacterium | reverse complement strand
CGAGGTAGTTCTGCAGGTAGAGCGTCAGGTAGAGGAAGAGCGCGAACAACGAGCCCGAGACGGCGAAGGCCGCGAGCTGGACGCCGGTGAACGAGCGACTGCGGAAGAGACCGAGCGGCAGCATCGGCTCGGCGACGCGGCGCTCGATCGCGATGAAGGCGGCGAGCAGCCCGGTCGCGCCGGCGAACAGCGAGACGATCACCGCCGATCCCCAGCCCTCGTCGTTGCCGCGCAGCAGGCCGAGGACGAGCAGGAAGAGGGCGCCGCTGAAGGTCGCCAGCCCACCCCAATCGATCCGGGTCGCGTTCGGGTCGCGCGACTCGCGCAGCCGAAGCTGGGTGACCGCGAGCGCCGCGGCGCCGATCGGCACGTTGAGGAAGAAGACAGACTCCCAGCCGAGCGCGTCGGTGAGCGCGCCGCCAACCAACGGGCCGATCGCAACCGCGACCCCGATCGTGGCGCCGTAGATCCCCATCGCGGTGCCGCGCTCGCGACCGGCGGGGAACTCCTGGGCGACGAGCGCAAGCGAGACAGCGAACATGATCGCGCCGCCGACCCCCTGCACGGCGCGGGCGACGTTGAGCGTCGTCGGGTCGGGCGCGAGGCCGGCGACGAGCGAGGAGAGGGCGAAGATCGCCAGCCCGGTCGCGAACACGCGCCGCCGCCCCAGCCGGTCGGCGAGGGATCCGGCGATGAGCACGAAGGCGGCGAGGGTGAGGGTGTAGGCGTCGACCACCCACTGGAGGTCGGTGAAGCTCGCCGAGAGGTCCTCCCTGATCGCCGGCAGGGCGGTGTTGACCACCGTGATGTCGAGCAGGAGCATGAACGTCGCCACGCTGACCGCCCCGAGCGTCCACCATTTGCGTGCCATTTCGAGTCCTCCGTGTCAGTCGCTAGAATCAAGAAGGAAGCCTTATCAGGCTCCCTTATCAGGTGACTGTACCATATCGGTAAGGTTCCCTGACGATGTGTGAGGGACGACACACGACCCGAGGTGATCGATGAGAGACGACTGGCAGATCCACGGCGACGAGCGATCGCTTCCCGCGCTGCTCGGCGAGGTGAAGGAACTCGCGATCGACGAGCTCCACGGGCGCCTTGGGGATGAGGGCTACCCCGACATCCGGCCGGGCCATGGCTGCGTCTTCCGCTTCATCGAGCCCGGGGGCTCGCGGCTTACCCAGATCGCCACGCGCGCGGGAATGACGAAGCAGGCGGTCGGCGAGGTGGTCGCCGACCTCGAGCGGCTCGGCTACGTCGAACGGGTCCCGGACCCGAACGACCGCCGGGCGAAGATCATCCGCCTCAGCGAACGCGGCTGGGACGCCGAGCGCGTGGCGCTGGGCATTCTCGCCGACATCGAGCGCCGCTGGGCGCGCGAGGTCGGCGAGCAGCGGGTGGCGGAGCTTCGGGAGACGATCGAGGCAGTGCTCGCCGCCGAGCAAGCCCCCGTCTGAGCCGCTTCGTTTCCGTCTCGGATCTCAGGGGGAGCATTGAGGAGAGGCGTAGCCTGGCCGTCGGGAACTCGACGCAAGGAGGAGACGTGATGTCTGAAGATTCGATCCACTTCGCCGGGGTCGTGCTCATCACCGTGCCGGCGATCGCCCTCGGTGGAGCGAGGCTGCTGCGGATGATCTGGGCGCGACAGCCTGGGTACCTCGATAACCCCGTGCGCCAGAACCTCTGGCGGGCCGGTCATGCGCATGCCGGAGTCTTGGTGCTCCTCACGCTCGTGGGGCTGCTGCTCCTCGATCACGCGGACCTATCCAGTGGCCTCGAATGGCTCGTGCGCTACACGCTGGTCGCCGCCCCGATCCTGATGCCGCTCGGCTTCTTTCTGTCGGTTGCTTCGCCCAGATCCGAGCAGCCGAACGGACTCATCTACCTGGTGCCGCTCGGCGGACTGTCGCTGAGCGTTGGCGCGATCACGCTCGGGATCGGACTCGTAACCGCCTAGGCTGAGACCGGGCCGAGCGCCGGTTCCGTGTAGGGCACGGCGTCGTGCTGCGCTTCCGCGTCGCGCGACAAGGAGCAGCCACCGCCGGGGGCGCCGTCGCTGTCGCTTGGGCGCGCAAGGGAGAGGTGCGCGGCGCTGGATGGGAGGCGCTCCCCATGGCCCGCCGCGGCGCCTGCTCGGCAGAGCTTTCGCCCCGAGACGCTAGCTCGACGCCGATCGGGCGGCGGATCTATTCCTGGATCACCGATTCCGCCGGTCGCGGTGTGGTAATGGGGTCCGCGTGACGATGGACGAGCTTCCAGGTGCCGTCCTCGGGTCGGAAGATGCTCGTCACCCCCAGAGCAAGAGGGGTTACTTCCTCGCTCCCCCCGACCTTCGCCTCGAACCGCTCGATCTCCAGGATGTACGCGAGGTCCGGGGTTACGTACTTCGCCACGTTCTCGAAGTCGATGGCTCTGCCTTCGCGGTAGTGCGATGCGGCCCGCCGTCCCGCCTCTGCAATCTGACTCGGACCGCGGGCGGGCGGGCCAAAGGGGTTCGCCAGGGTTGCGTCTTCCCCCTGGCTGTACAACTCCAAGAAGCCGCTGGGACTCCCCTTCGCGATCTCATCCAGCGCTCGGTGGCTTACTTCAATTGCTCGGTCGAAATCCTCCGATGCGGTCACTCGGCTCCCTCCTCGCCTTCGCAGGGACCGAGCCAACCTATAGCCGAAGCGCCGCCCGCGTCAATCGCCACACGCGTGCCGTGCATCTCCGCGGAAGCACAGGCCTGACGCGGTAGACGCGCCCCAAGTCCACCGCGTCCTCGCGCTCTTGAAACGTTGGCTGCTCGGCACCTACCACCGCTCCCTCGAGTTGCGAGCGTCTCGATCGGATTGCCAACACGCCCGCTCGGGACGAGTTGCGAGCGTCTTCGCCGCCGGTGAGTCGCCATCGCAATGCGCGAGGAGCGGAAGCGCCCCGTGGACGGCTCGGGCGGCACTCGGCTCTGCTACCAACTGAGCTACCAGACATGCTCGGGTCGCTGACTTGGTGGTGTCACGCAATGCCTGGCGAGGGTCCAACGAAGGCGCGCAAAAGAGCGGCTGATCTGAGCGAAACCCCCGCCATTCGGCTTGGTTGTGCGGAGAGGTGCGATCGTCTTGCTACCCGAGCAGGGAGTCCATTTGGGCGACGGCCTGTTGCAAGCCCTCGACCACGCCCATTCTCACCATCCTCTCCATGTCCTCGCGGGATTCGAACGTCGAATGCATCTCCATCCGCGTGCCGCCGTCGCGCTCGGTGAGCCGGACCCTGACCCTGCTGACCGGCATGTCCGCGATCGGCGTGGCTCGGTACCCTGGGCGAGCCGGTCCGACATCCGGTCCACTCGCCCACGCCAGGTCGCCTCGAGTTCGTCGAGGGCCTGCCGCGCTCGGCCGACCGCGCCGGCATCGGTGCGCACGAGCTGCTCCCGCCCACTGCGCTCCTTCGTGACCAGGCCGGCGCGCTCCAGCACGGCGACGTGCTTCTGCACCGCCGCGAAGCTGATCGGGTAAGCCTGCGCGAGTCGCGAAACCGAGGGCTCGCCGGCGGCGCAGCGGCGAAGGATGTCGCGACGGGTCGGGTCGGCCAGGGCATGGAACAGCTCGTCCGCCTCGTCCGCCAGCTCATCTACAACCATCTGGTTGTAGATTACCCCAGATGAGTCTCCCCGTTGAGGTAGGGAGGTCCGAACTAAGTCCACAGGCCAGAAAAGGAGACGCCGTGTCCGCAACCGTTCTTTACATGTCCATGTCCCTCGACGGATTCATCGCCGGGCCCAATGAGGGACCGGGCAACGGGCTCGGCGACGGCGGGCACCGCCTGCACGAGTGGGCGATGACAGGCGGGGGCGCCGACCACAAGGAAGTCGGCCGTCCGGCGGGCGTCAACGGCGAGGTCTGGGACGAGTCGATGGCCACCGGGGCGATCGTCGCCGGCCGGGGGAGCTTCGAGCCGGCGGGCGGCGATGGCCGAGGCCAAGCGGGCTGCGAGCGACAAGAACGTGCTGGTCCACGGCGCCGCAACCGCGCAGCTCGCGCTCGCTGCCGGCCTCCTCGACGAGCTCGAGATCCATCTCGTCCCGGTGCTCTTCGGCCAAGGGCGCCGTTTCTTCGAGGGCCTCGCTGCCGAGCAGATCGAGCTGGAGCGCACCCGGATCCTCGAGGGGGAGGGCGGTGTCACCCACATGCACTACCGCGTCCAGCGCTGAACGCAGCGTTCCCCCGCCTTCCCCTTCCAGGCGGAAGCAGAAGTACCGCTTCGCATGGGAAGTGATACTTCTCGCAGGGGAGCCCGATGACGATCACAGTCCACTGCGACGGCCAGGACTGGAAGGCCGAATCGATGGAGGGGGCAGATGCTCGGCTGCGAGCTTGATGGCGGAGCCAGCAGGCCGACGGTGGCCAGCCTCCAGCTGGCCGACAGCGAAATCGTCGACGCAAGCCTTGGTGACGAACAAGCTTCGTTCAGTTCATGCCCAACGCCCCGGACCCGCCGTACCTAATCCCGGTTGGCGAAATCGACTCCGACGATGCCTTTGTCCGTCGCCCGACTCGATCGCGGGCTCGAGCCACCACTGGCCGTCGATCGTCTTCACCGCCCACTCGGCGTTCTCGGCGATCTCGCGGCCCCGGTGCGGGCCGAGGCGCGTGAAGTAGTGGACCGCGTCGTCGGAGAAGTGCTCGGCGACCGCCTCGGGGCGGACCGCGTGATTCTCACCCACCCGCTGTCGAAATGGGCCCCTTCCCGTCGTTAGGGTGAAGCGGCGAACGGCGCCGCTCGGACCCCGAGGAGGAACGCATGAAGTACCTGCTGACTCCATCACTTGCACACGCAAGCAACTTGGAAAGGCGGACGGACGTGACCACTAGCACCCTCAGCCGAATCGGCATCCCCACCGATCTGCTCTGGGGGCGGAAGCTGTGACGCCTGAGACGCAGGTCCCGGCCGCCGCCCCCGACGGCTTCGTCACGTACGACGAGCTCAGGGGGCCGGACCTCGACGCTGCGCGCTGGAGCCCGGCGCGCCTGCCGCTTCCGACGGGCGGCGAGCACATCCCGCTGGACCCCAACGCGGAGCTGGCCGTCGGCGAGGGCGAGGTGCGAGTGACGATCCCGCGGTTCTCGCTGTCGCACCACAGGTTTCAGTCCGCCGACAGCCCCAAGTACCTCACCTTCTCGACGCGTCAGTTCGAGCTGTCGCCGGATCGGCCCGCGACGTTCGCCGTCGACCTTGCGGTCAAGAACATCGGCGGGGAACCGAGGGACTTCCGTCGGGGAATGGCCGCCTTCCACGTCTTCGACCTCGACGTGAGCAAGCGCGTGTTCGCGGTCTGCGGCACCTCCACCCGCGTGTTCGCGTTGCACGAGCAGCTGGGCTTGGGCGGTGGCGGAGCAGGCGAGCCGTTCTACCACGTAGTCGAGTCGCCGTACGAGGACTTCGACGACGACTTCACCCGGCTTCGCGCGTGCGAGATCACGCTCGACCGGAGCAGATCGACCGCGGCCTGGCGCGTCGACGGCCGCACGGTGTACGAGGCCCACGGCACCTTGATCCCCGACCACGCTCGCATCGGGTTCGGGATCTGGACGATGCTGCCGATCCGGGACGGTCGCAGCCGCTCGCTCAACGGGCAGGGCATGGACGCGCGCTGGCGCCGGTTCCGTATGCGCGGGGTCGACGCGTGAGCCGGG
>JBOGZE010000052.1:0-1674 GCA_050697055.1 Solirubrobacterales bacterium | reverse complement strand
CGGAGCGGAGCTGGCGGCGCTGCTCCAGGCCCACGCCCCGGCCCTGCTCTACGAGGATGGGATGACGGCGCTGCCGGTCGACTACCGACGCTGCCGCGAGGACGACTGTGCCATGGGCGCCGGCGAGGGGGTGGTGGCGCGATCGAGCTCCGGCGAACGCCCAGTCGCCTTCACCCACGCCGTCGACTGCCGGGCGGAGGCCGCGGCGGCCACCGAGGCGGCGGGCGGGGACTGCTCGGCCGAGCGCGCAGGCAACCTCTACCTCCAGTACTGGCTCTACTACCCGGGGAGCGCCACCGCCGAGGGCAGTACCCCCTTGAAGGGGCCGATCCGCACGGTGAGCTCGAAGCTCGGCCACTCCACCTACCACCCGGATGACTGGGAGGGCTACCAGGTGAGGATCGGCCCGGCCGGGCGCTTCGCCCGCGCCAGCTCGCATCGCACCTACAGCTACGAGATCGGCCGCGGCCTCGCCGGCTACACCCTGCGCCGGAACCGGGCCGGCGCCTGGACCCTGCGGCGATCGCCACCGACCGTCAACGGCTGGGGCCCGGAGGCGGGAGTGCTCTACATCTCAGGCGGGAGCCACGCTGGCAGCGCCAGCACCGGGAAGAACGTCTCCCGAACCACCAAGGACCACCGGCTGCGGCTGATTCCGATCGAGACCCTCGCCGGCCTCGACGCCGCCTTCTTCGCCGTCACCCCGCCATGGCGCAAACGCGTCTACTTCGACCCTGAATACGCCGGAACCGACTAGGTAGGAGGCTGGTCCTCCGGAGAGAGCATTTGAGGTGGGCCTGTCTGTTGCGGCACCTGGACCACGTAAAAGCGGCTGCGGCCGATCTCGGCGTCCTCGATCTTGATGACGACGGCATGCGGGCCGGCGGTGGAAAAGGTCGCCCGGGTCTGCAGCGACACGACTATTCGCTGATCGGAGCCCTGAATCGAACCCGGTGGGCGGCCGGCCTCGAAGTCCATGGAGAACTCGTCCCCAAGCAGCTCCCCGTCGGGATCCTCGACGTGCATCGAGAGGCTGTATGTCTGGTTGGTCTCGTCCCAGGGAACATCGACGCCGAGCGCGAGCGCGAATCCCCACTCGTGCGGAAGTCGTGGAAAGCGGAGGACGTTCCAGCCTCCGCCCATCGCGTAGATCTTGCCGTTGATGGCCTCGCTGTAATCGGCCAGGAGCAGGAATCCGAGGTTCACTTACGCTGCGCCGCCTACTTCGGAGGCATCCGGAGGGCGCCGTCGAGGCGGATCGTCTCGCCGTTCAGCATCGGGTTGGCGACGATCTCGCAGGCAAGCTGCGCGTACTCCTCCGGCCTCCCGAGTCGGGAGGGGAAGGGGATTCCTGCGCCGAGCGCCTCGCGCTGGTCCTCGGGCAGCGCCGCGAGCAGCGGGGTGTCGAAGAGTCCCGGGGCGATCGTGCTCACCCGGATCCCGCGGCTCGACATGTCGCGGGCGGCGGGAAGGGTGAGGCCGACGATGCCCCCCTTCGACGCCGAGTAGGCGACCTGGCCGATCTGGCCGTCGAAGGCCGCGATCGAGGCGGTGTTGACGCAGACCCCGCGCTCTCCCTCATCGCCCGGCTCATTGTCGTTCATCGCCGTACAGGCGAGCCGGAGGACGTTGAAGGTGCCGATCAGGTTCACCTTGATCACGTTGTGGAAGACC
>JBOGZE010000051.1:0-10063 GCA_050697055.1 Solirubrobacterales bacterium | reverse complement strand
ATGGAGATGGCGCCGCGCCTGATCGAGCTCTGCTTCCAGACCGCGGGTGTGTACGAGCTCGGCTCGGCCGGTCGCATGGCGCTGCCCACCCACGTCGACCGCATCACCCGCTATCCGGGGGAGGACGCGGGTCCGGCATGGGCCGTCGTCCGCCCGCGAGACGGCGGGGAGGGCGTCGACGCCGAAGTCGTGGACGGGTCGGGCCGCGTCCGGGTGAGGCTCGAGGGTTACCGCACGATCGAGCTCCCGGGCGCGACCGAAGAGGACGTGCTCCAACCCCTTCGTGCGGCGATGACCTAGGCCACCGGGACGGATCGGGCCGTGCAGCGAGCGTTCCAGCGGCTGGCGATTGTCAATCGGGGTGAGCCGGCGATGCGGCTGATCCATGCGGTGCGCGAGCTGAACGAGGGACGCGCCGAGCCGATCCGCCTGATCGCCCTCTGCACCGAGCCGGAGCGAAGCGCGATGTTCGTGCGGAATGCCGACGAGGCCTTCGACCTCGGTTCCGCGAGCTTCGTCGACGCCGCCGACGGCAGCCACAAGAACCGCTACCTCGACTACGCCGCGCTCGAGCGTGCGCTGGTCACAACCCGCGCGGACGCCGCCTGGGTCGGCTGGGGATTCGTGGCGGAGCACCCCGGGTTCGCGGAGCTGTGCGAGCGGCTCGGGATCGTGTTCGTGGGACCGGACGCAGCCGTCATGCGCAGCCTCGGCGACAAGATCAACGCCAAGCTGCTCGCCGCGGAGGCGGACGTACCGGTAGCGCCGTGGAGCGGCGGACCAGTCGAGGACGTGGACCAGGCGGTTCGACAAGCGAACGAGATCGGCTTTCCGCTGCTGGTGAAGGCGGCGGCGGGCGGCGGCGGGCGTGGTATCCGCCGCGTGGATTCCCCCGACGAGCTCGCGAGCGCGCTCGACCACGCCCGCGCGGAGGCCCTGGCGGCGTTTGGCGACGCCACGGTTCTGCTCGAGGCGTTGATCACGCCGGCCCGCCACGTGGAGGTTCAGGTGATCGCCGACGGCCAGGACGGGGTCTGGGCGGTCGGCGTGCGCGACTGCAGCCTGCAGCGGCGCAGCCAGAAGGTGATCGAGGAGTCGTCCAGCCCGGCGCTGACGACGGAGCAGGAGCGCGAGCTCGAGCAGGCGGCCGTTCGCCTGGTGCGGCGGGCCGGCTACCGGAACGCGGCCACGGTCGAGTTCCTTTACCAGCCGGAGGAGCGGTCTTTCTCGTTCATGGAGGTCAACACCCGGCTTCAGGTCGAGCACCCGGTGACCGAGGCGGTCACCGGACTCGATCTGGTCAAGCTCCAGCTCCACATTGCGGCCGGCGGCCGACTGGAGGGCGAGCCCCCCGGCCGGGCCGGCCACGCGATCGAGGCGCGCCTCAACGCCGAGGATCCCACGCTCGGCTTTGCGCCCACGCCAGGCCGAGTGGAGCTGCTGCGACTCCCGACCGGTCCGGGGCTGCGGGTGGATACGGGCATCGCCGAGGGCGATGAGATCCCTGCCGAGTTCGACTCGATGGTGGCCAAGCTGATCGCCTGGGGGAGCGATCGCGACGAGGCGCTGGCCCGGCTGCGTCAAGCCCTGCGGGGGACGATGGTCGTCCTTCGTGAGGGCACGACCAACCAGGGATTCCTGCTCGAGCTGCTCGACCACCCGGACCTGCGGGCCGGCGAGATCGACAACACCTGGCTCGACCGGCTCCAGATCGGCGGTGAGGTCGCGCCGGCGCGCCACGCCGACGTCGGGCTGATCCAGGCGGCGATCGAGATAAGCGAGATCGACTCGGGGCTGGAGCGAGCGCGCTTCTACGCCTTCTGCCGGCGCGGACGGCCGCAGGCCGATGCGAGGGTTGGGCGGACGATCGACCTGCGCTACGGCGGCGACCGCTACCGCTTCGCGGTGCGGGAGGTGGGCCCCCAGCTCTTCAGGGTCGAAGTGGACGGCGTGGTCGCTGAGGTCGAGGTCGAGCGCCTCGACGCCTACGAGCGCCGGGTCGTCTACCGAGGAGACTCATATCGCACCGTCACCTCCGCTCAGGGAGCCCAGCTCCTGGTTGAGGTCAACGGCGTCCCGCACCGCATCTCGCGCGATGACCGAGGCTTCATCCGCAGCCTCGCCCCCGGCGTTGTTGTCTCGATCCCGGTCGCCCCCGGCGACGAGGTCGCGCCGGGCGAGGTGGTGGCCGTGCTCGAGAGCATGAAGACGGAGAGCTCGCTGACGGCGCCCTTCCGCGGCCGCGTCCACGACGTGCTGGTGCGAGCCAACGTCCAGGTGGACGCGCAGGCCCCGCTGGTGCAGCTCGATCCACTCGAGGGCGGCGAGGAGCGGGACTCCGCGGCACGTGTCTCCTTCCAGCCGGACGAGGAGCGCCGCCTGGAGCGATCGGCAGGCTGTAGGGACAAGCTGCGGCGCCTCGAGTGCCTGGTACTCGGTTACGACGTCACGGAGAGCGAGGGACTGCGGCTCGCAAGCGAGCTGGATCAGGCGTGCGGTGACCTTCTCGGCTGCGATCCGCTGCTGGTCCCAGGCGAGCACCGCCTGCTCGACGTGTTCGCCGACCTGCGCTCGCTCACGCGCCGGCGCCACGACTCCGACGACCCCGAGGGCGACTGGCTGCGCAGCCCTCAGGAGTACTTGCACGGCTACCTGCGCTCGCTCGACCCCGAGGCCGAGGGGCTGCCGCCGCGCTTCGTCACCTCGCTCGAGCGTTCCCTCCGGCACTACGGTGTCGAGGGGCTCGAGCGCACGCCCGCGCTGGAGCGGGCGTGCCATCGGCTGTTCCTGTCGCAGGAGCGAGCGGACGCGTCCCGCGCTGCCGTGACCGCGATCCTCGACCACCGCCTCGAGCGCGCCGAATCCCTGATCGGCAACGTCGGCGAGGAGTTCCGCGAGGTGCTGGATCGTCTGATCGCGGCCACCGAACACAGGGATCAGGCGGTGGCCGATCTCGCCAGGGAGGTGCGCCATCGCTACTACGACGAGCCGGTGATCGAGGCCGCGCGCGAGGAGAAGTACGCGGCGATGGAGGAGCACCTTCGCGCGTTGGCCGCGGATCCTGAGCGTCCGGACCGGAACGCGAGGGTGCAGGCGCTGGTCGAGTGTCCGCAGCCGCTCGCGCCCTGGCTGACGAGCCGCATCGGCGGCGCCGAGTCCGGCCTGAGGCAGGTGCTGACCGAGACGATGACGCGCCGCTACTACCGCGTTCGCGAGCTCGGGAGCTTCGGCCAGACGGAAGTGAACGGGCGGTCCTTACTCACTACCGATTACGAGAGCGAGGGGCGCCGGCATCACCTCGTCGCGGCGTTCACCGAGCTCGACGAGCTGCCCGGCGTCGCCCGCGCTCTCGCCGCCCATGCCGCCAGGGCACCGCCGGGCGCGCTCGTGGTCGCCGACGTCTACGCCGCGCACGCCGGCGGGGTGCTGCCGCACGACGAGCTGGCCGCCAGCTTCCAGGCCCTGCTGGCGCAGGTCGAGTTCCCCCCAGCCGTACGCCGGATCGTGCTCGCCGTCGCCGAGCCTCGCCGAGGGCGGGGGATGTCCGCGGTGGATTTGTTCACGTTCAGGTTCGCGGACGGCGGGCCGCCGGTGGAGGACGAGTCCCTGCGCGGCCTGCACCCGATGATGGCCGAGCGCCTGCGGCTCTGGCGCTTGGCTAACTTCTCGCTCGAGCGGCTGCCTTCGGCCGAGGATGTCTACCTCTTCCGAGCGGCCGCGCGCGACAACCCCAAGGACGAGCGCCTGCACGCGATCGGCGAGGTTCGCGACCTGACCGCAGTGCGTGACGCGGAGGGCCGGGTGGTGGCGCTTCCAGAGTTCGAGCGGATGTATCTGGAGACGCTCCAGGCCATCCGCAGCTACCACGTTCATCAGCCCCCGCGGGAGCGACCGCTGTGGAACCGCGTCGTCCTCTACGCGTGGCCGGTGGTGGAGTTGAGCGCGGAGGAGATCCGCTCGCTGGTGGAACGCAACTCCCGCACCACCGCAGCGCTTGGGATCGAGATGGTGCTGCTCTACGCCAGGATGCCCGGCGGCGCCGGCCGCGAACGGCCGCGGGTGCTTCGTTTCTTCAGCCCGACGGGCAGCGGGGTCGTGGTCGAGGTCGGCGATCCGCCCACGCAGCCACTCCAGCCACTGGACGAGCCCGCGCAGCGCCTGCTCGCGGCACGCCGGCGCGGCAACCTGCATCCCGCAGAGATCGTCAAGCTGCTCGCCCCAGCGCCGTCGGATGCCCGGGCGGATCAGCCGTCAGGGGAGTTCGTCGAGCACGATCTGGACGCCGAGGGTCGGCTCGTCCCCGTCGACCGTCCCCCCGCGACCAACCCGACCGGGATCGTCGTCGGCCTGATGCGAAACCACACCGAGCGCTACCCCGAGGGGATGCTGCGCGTGAGCCTGTTCGGCGATCCGACCCGGGCCCTCGGCTCGCTCGCGGAGCCGGAGTGCAGGCGGATCATCGCCGCCCTCGACCTGGCCCATGAGCTCGGCGTCCCGGCCGAATGGTTCGCGCTCTCGGCCGGGGCGAAGATCGCCATGGACAGCGGCACCGAGAACATGGACTGGATCGCCGCGGTGCTGCGGCGAATCGTCGAGTTCACCCAGGCGGGGGGCGAGCTGAACGTGGTGATCACCGGGATCAACGTCGGGGCGCAGCCGTACTGGAACGCCGAGGCGACGATGGTGATGCACACCAGCGGCATCCTCGTGATGACCCCCGACAGCGCCATGGTGTTGACCGGCAAGCAGGCGCTGGACTACTCCGGCGGCGTCTCGGCCGAGGACAACTTCGGCATCGGCGGCTACGAGCGGATCATGGGTCCGAACGGGGAGGCCCAGTACTGGGCCGCGGACCTCGCCGGCGCTTGCCGGCTGCTGCTCTCGCACTACGAGCACACCTACGTGGCGCCGGGCGAGCGCTTCCCCCGCCGCGCCTCCACCACCGACCCGGTGGACCGCGACGTCCGCGCCGCGCCGCATTCCTGCGCGGAGTCCGACCTCCCACGAGTCGGCGACATCTTCTCCGACGCGACCAACCTGGGCCGAAAGAAGCCGTTCGACATCCGCTCGGTGATGCGAGCCACGGTCGATTCCGACCAGCCACCGCTCGAGCGTTGGGCCGCGATGCGGGATGCCGAGACGGCGGTGGTGTGGGAGGCCCACCTCGGCGGCTGGCCCGTGACGCTGCTCGGCATCGAGTCACGGCCGGTCCTGCGCTACGGGCAGGTGCCGGCGGACGGCCCCGACCAGTGGACGGCGGGCACGCTGTTCCCGCGTTCGTCGAAGAAGATCGCCCGCGCCATCAACGCCGCGAGTCGACGACGGCCCGTGGTCGTGCTCGCGAACCTGTCGGGGTTCGATGGATCGCCCGAGTCGATGTACGAGTGGCAGCTGGAGTACGGCGCGGAGATCGGACGCGCGGTGGTGAACTTCGACGGGCCGATCGTCTTCTGCGTTATCTCGCGCTACCACGGAGGCGCCTTCGTGGTCTTCTCCCAGAGGCTCAACGACGAGCTCGAGGCGTCTGCGCTCGAGGGGTCGCATGCGTCGGTGATCGGTGGCGCGCCGGCGGCCGCGGTCGTCTTCGCCCGCGAGGTTGACAAACGCACCGCGGCCGATCCCCGCATCGTTGCGCTCGATGAGCGCATCGAGAGGGCTGCCGCTGCCGACCGGGCGCCGCTGCGTGCCGAGCGGTTGGCCCTGTGGGGCGAGGTGCACTCACAGAAGTTGGGGGAGCTGGCCGACGAGTTCGATCGTGCGCACAGCGTCGAGCGTGCGATCGCGGTCGGCTCGGTGAACCGCATCATCCCCCCGGCGTCCCTGCGTCCGTACCTGGTCGACGCAATCGAGCGAGGGATGCGCCGCGCTCTGGAGCGGACCGGCACCCCCGATGGCCGCGCCTGGGTGGTTGACCCGCTGGCTCGCTGACGTCCCCGCTGCGGACGGCTGGCTGAGCGTTCGCGAGCGGGCGACCCTCTCCGATCTGCACGCGCAGAGGCGGGCCGACTGGCGCCTGGGCCGCTGGGCGGCGAAGGCGGCGCTCTGCGCCTGGAGTGGGGCGGCGCTGGCCGAGGTGGAGATCGTGGCCTCGCCCGGCGGCGCGCCGCAGGCACTCGTCAGCGGGGAGCGCGCCCCTGCGGAGCTCTCGCTGAGCCATCGCGACGGGCGTGCGCTTGCCGTCGTGGCCGACGCGGGGGTGGCGATCGGGTGTGATCTCGAGCTCGCGGAGCCGCGCAGCGAGGCGTTCGTGAGCACCTGGCTCGGGCCGGCTGAGCGTGCAAGCGTGAACTCCGCCGGCAGCGCCGGTCGCTCTCAGCTCGCCAACCTGATCTGGACTGCAAAGGAGGCGGCGGCGAAGGCGCGCCACGAGGGCCTGCGCCTCGACGTGCGCGGCGCGCTGGTCGAGCTCGAGTGGAAGCCGTGGGACGACGGCGAATGGCGGCCGCTGAGCGTGCGCTGGGACCGCGAGGGGTTGACGGCGCACGGATGGTGGCGCGAGGAGCCGAGCTGGATCTTCGCCTTCGTGAGCGAGCCGCCAACCCCGGCCCCGCTCCCGTTGTGACACGGCTCCTCAATCGACGGAGCCCTCAGTCCTGTTCCGGAGTTCGCCCGACTCACAGCGCGCGCTCCACGGATGCACCGGCACGCAACTCGACGATCTCGCCCCTGATGCCGATCCGGATCGGGTAAATGTCGGCCGGCCGGGCGCTGATCCTGATTCGGTCCCTCGTGATCTCGATCTCGAGTCCCCAGTGACGCCGGTAGCGGATCTTGAGCCGCAGCCTGGCCAGCTCCTCGGGGATCCTGGGGTCGAGCCACAGAACCTCCTCACGGGTTTCCAGCCCCGTGAAGGCACGCTGGACCAGGTCCACGGTTCCGGCCATCGCGCCGAGGTGCACGCCTTCGGCAGTGGTGCCCCCTTGGAGGTCCAACAGGTCGCTTTGTAGCGCCTCGGAGAACAGCTTCCACGCGCGCTCGCGATCGGAGCGGACCAGGACCCAGGCATGAACCACCTTGCTCAGGGTGGAGCCGTGCGAGGTGCGTGCCGAGTAGTACTCGACGCTCTTGGGGATCGTCCCGTACTCGAACGGGTAGCCGAGTCGGGCGAAGAGCGTCCGGAGCTCGTCCGCGGACAGCAGGTAGAAGAGCATCAGCACGTCCGCCTGCTTCGAGGCCTTGTACCGGTTCGGACTGTCCCCCTCGGCCTCCAGGATCCGGTCGAGCCGCTGGATGTTCCCGTACCTCGCTCGATACCCCTGCCAGTCGAGCTCCTCCAGCTGCTCGTAGCCCTCGAACTGGCTGAGGATCCCGTCGTCGTGGAAGGGGAGCAGCAGCTTGCGGCTGATCTCATCCCACCGGTCGAGCTCCTCGCGCCCGAACCCAAGTGTGTGCGACAGCTGCTCGCGGCGCTGCTCGGGGAGCGCATCGAGGACGTTCTGAACTCGCCAGAGCACCCATGCCGCCATCGCGTTGGTGTAGGCGTTGTTGTCGATTCCGGGCCGCTCGGAGCCGGGGTAGGCGTCGTGGTACTCGTCGGGACCGACGACCCCCCGGATCAGGTAGCGGTCGCGAGCCGGGTCGTAGGTGGCGATGCTGGCCCAGAAGCGAGCGAGCTCGATGAACAACTCGGCCCCGCAGAGGGCCAGGAACTCGATGTCGTTGGTGGCTTGGTGGTACAGCCAGACGTCGTAGGCGATCGCGGCGTTGATGTGCCGCTGGAGCTTGGAGTTGTCCGGGGTCCAGTGACCGGAACGGGGGTTGAGGTGGACCGTCGGCGTCAGCTCGGCGCCGCGCGAGCCGCTCTGCCACGGGTACATCGCCCCGTCGTATCCCGCTTCCCTCGCGGCCCAGCGGGCCGAATTGAGCCGCCGGTAGCGGTAACGGAGCAGGGCCCGGCTCAGATCCGGGAGGCGCAGGTTGAGGAAAGGGAAGACGAAAAGCGCGTCCCAGAACACATGTCCGCGGTACGCCTCCCCAGCCAGTCCGCGGGCCGGAACCCCGGCATCGATCTCGGCGGCGTGCTCGGAGATGTTCCCGAGGAGGTGGAAGATGTGGAGACGCAACTCGGTCGGCACCAGCTCCTGCCTGTCTTCCAACTCGAGCGAGCACAGGTTCCAGAGCTCGTCCCAGCGCAGCAGGTGCTCAGAAAGCAGCTCGTCGAAGCCGGACAGGCGGACCACCTCGCTGCGGGCATCCAGGCCCGGCTCCGAGACCACCGGCTCGCGCGACGTGTACACGGTGGCGACCTTCTCCGCGGTGATCTCCCTGCCCTGGATCACCTCCGAGGAGATCTCGAGGCCGATCCAGGCCTGCCCCTGGATCACACGGGTGGTGGGCGAGACGATCTCGCCGTCGCGCAGCAGCCGCGTCCGAGCAGCCTCGGCGACGCGGATTCGCGACTGGCTGGTCTCGACCTCGAGCAGGACCGTCTCGGAGTCCACCGCGCGCGCCTCGATCGGCACCAGGTGGTGGCTGGCGAGGCCGCGATAGCGCGCGACACCGTCGTTCGACACCCGGCCGTCGAGCGCGGAACGGAAGGTCACCAGGCCCGACCAGTTGACCGGCAGCAGGGTCGTTTGCAGTGCGAAAACGTTCGCGTTCGCCATGCTCACGAGCCGGTGCTGCACGATCGCGGTCTCACGACCCTCGGCGTCGCGGAACCGCACCCTCCGCGTGAGCACGGCGCGGCGCAAGTCGAGCTCCTGACGGTATTCGACGAGCTCGACCTCGCGTACGTCGAACCACTCGCCGTCCTCGATCCGGAAGGTGAGGTGGAGCCAGTTCGGCAGATTGACGATCGACTCGTCGTCAACCTCGCGGCCTGCCACCTCGCTTGTCAGCCGGTTGTACAAACCGGCCGCGTAGGTGCCGGGGTAATGCGTCCCGTCCGCACTTCCCTCGGGCGCCGCGCCACGGCTCGCGAAGCGCCCGTTCCCGAGGGCGCAGACCGCCTCGCGCAGAGGCTCTTGGCCGGGGTCGAAGCCCTCGTAGACGAGCGACCAGTCGCGCAGGGTCGGCGCCCCGGCGGCGACCGCATCGCTCATCGGTCGTCCTCTCCTCTCGCCGACACGCGCACGGCACCGAGGTCACCGACGACGACGTCGGCGCCGCGCTCCCGGAGTGCCTCGCCGTGGCGACCACGGTCGACGCCGATGACGAGCCCAAAGCGCCCGCGGTGGCCCGCCTCGACGCCGGCGAGCGCGTCTTCGACCACAGCCGCGCGTCCCGGCTCGACCCCGAGCCGGCTGGCGGCCTCGAGGAAGACCGCGGGGTCGGGTTTGCCGTCCAGCCCCAGCGCGTCCGCGTCCACGCCATCGACCTTCACGTCGAAGAGCTGGCCAATTCCAGCGGCCTCGAGCACCTGGACGCAGTTGCGCGACGCGGAGATGATCGCCGTGCGACCCCCACTTGCTCGCAGCCGGCGCAGCAACTCGATCGAGGACGGGAAGGAAGCGACTCCCCGCTCTCGCAGCAGAGCTAGGAAGAGTTCGTCTTTGCGGTTGCCCAACCCGCATACGGTCTCGGCGGTCGGGGGATCGCCGGGCTGCCCGCGCGGGAGCGAGATTCCCCGAGAGGCAAGAAACGATCCAACTCCGTCGAAGCGGGGCTTTCCGTCCACGTACATGTAGTAGTCGTCTTCCGAGAACGGTCGTTGATCTTCGCCTTCACGGTCCGCGCGGTCCATGAGGAACTGATCGAACATCTGCTTCCAGGCGGCGCCGTGGATGGATGCGGTGTCGGTGATCACGCCGTCGAGATCGAAAATCACCGCATCGAAACGGTCTGTACGGATCTCCGGCGGAGCGTTCTGTTTGTCAGCCGTCATCCGAGAGGTCGTCGTGTCCGGCAGCCAGTGAAACCCTAATGCCCAGGGGCCTGCTCCGATCCCCGCGTTGCGGTAAGTCCGCGCCCCGATGCCCCGCTGGCGCCCTAGGGGACTGGGCCTTGGTCATATCGTGATCCTTCGATGATCCAATCCGCTGCTAAGCGTGGTCGGGATCGCGATCACGGGACGCGACGGAGCTTGATCGAGGCGGCTTCGATCTGGCTTGCGCTGGCCGCG
>JBOGZE010000050.1:0-3158 GCA_050697055.1 Solirubrobacterales bacterium | reverse complement strand
TTGAAGCGCAGCGCGTGGGGCAGGAAGATGCCGTTGGCGCGGCCGTGCGGGATCCCGAAGCGCGCCCCGGCTGCGTGGGCGAGGGCGTGATTGACGCCGACGAAGGCGTTCGAGAAGGCGAGGCCGGCGATCGTCGCGGCGTTCGACATCGCCGTCCGCACCTCGAGGTCGGCGCCGTTCTCGCAGGCGCGCGGCAGCGCGTCCATGATCAGGTTGATCGCCTGCATGCAGAAGGCGTCGGTGTAGGGAGAGGCGAAGATGGAGACGCCTGCCTCCAGGGCGTGGGTGAGGGCGTCCACCCCGGTGTCCGCGGTGACGCTCGGTGGCATCGTCAGGGTCAGGGTCGGATCGACGATCGCGACGTCGGGGACCAGCGAGTAGTCGACGAGGGTCACCTTGCGCCCGCCTGCGCTGATCACGGTCGCCGGCGAGACCTCCGACCCGGTCCCCGCCGTGGTCGGCAGCGCCAGCAGCCGGACCGTGTGCTCGACCTCCGGGTAGTGGGCGACCCGCTTGCGCGCGTCGAGGAATGGCAGCGAGAGCTCCCGCAGCGAGACGTCGGGGCTCTCGTGGAAGAGCCGCATCGCCTTGGCCGCGTCCAGCACCGAGCCGCCCCCCACCGCGACGATGCAGTCGGCGCCGAATTCGCCGAGCACCTCGGTGCCGGCCTCGATCTGCGCCTCGGTTGGCTCCGGGTGGAGGTCGGAGAAGACGTGGACGCTCGGGCCCTCGATGTACCGCCGCACCTCGTCGGCGACGCCGCGCGCCTCGCCGTCGATGTCGGTGACGAGCAGGACCTGGGACGCCTTGACCTCGCGTAGGTTCTCGATCGCGCCCGCGTTGATGTAGGTGTCGGACGGGACGCGGAACCACTGGGGAGGCGCCTGGCGGCGCGATACGGTCTTCACGTTGAGCAGGTTCCTGTAGTTGACGTTGTCGGTGGTGTTGGAGCCCCCCCAGGTGCCACAGCCGAGCGAGAAGGTCGGGGTGAGCGAGTTGTAGATACCGCCCAGAGCGCCGACCGCGGTGGGGGCGTTGACCAGGATGCGGCCGGTGCGCACCCGCGCAGCGAACTGATCGATGACCGAGTCGTCGGCGGCGTAGACGGCCGAGGTGTGCCCGAGGCCGCCATGCTCGGTGATCAGCTCGCAGGCGCCGACGCCGTGATCGACCGAGGGCGAGGGGACCAGCCCGAGCACCGGCATCAGCTTCTCCTGGATCAGGGGGTGGTTGGCCAGCTCGCCGAGCTCGGACGGCAGCGGCGCGAGCAGGACCTTGACTCCCTCGTCCACCTCGAATCCGCCCATCGCGCCGAGGTTGACGCAGGACTGACCAAGGGCGCGGGCGTCGACCCGGCCGTCCGGTTCGAAGGCGAGATCGGCGAGGGCCTCGACCTGGTCGGGGTCCAGCAGCTGCCCGCCGAGGCGCTCGAACTCCTTGACGACGTCGTTGTAGATCGCCTGGTCGACGACGCAGGTCTGCTCGGCCGGGCAGATCACCGAGGCGTCGAAGGTCTTCGAGATCAGCACGTCGACGACGGCCATCCCGATGTCGGCGCTGCGATGGAGGTAGACGGGGGCGTTCCCGGCGCCGACGCTGAGCGAGGGCTTGCCCGCCGCGTTGGCCGCAGCGACCGCCTTGGGGCCCCCGGTCGTCCAGATCAGGTCGATGCCGTCGTGGTGGAAGAGGTATTGGGAGACGTCGAGTGTCGGGTCGGGGATCACCTGGAGGGCGTCGGGGGGCAGCCCGGCGGCCTCGCCGGCGCCCTGAAGGACCTCGATCGCCCGCGCCGCGCAGCGGGCGGCCCGCGCGGAAGGGCGGAAGATGATCGCGTTGCGGGTCTTGGCCGCGACGATCGACTTGAACAGGGCGGTCGAGGTCGGGTTGGTGATCGGGAGCAGCGCCAGCACCACACCGATCGGCTCGGCGACCCTCTGGATGCCGTGCTTCGGGTCCTCTTCGATCACCCCAACCGACGGCTTGTCCTTCAGGTAGTCGTAGAGGAACTCGGTGGCGATGTAGTTCTTGACGACCTTGTCCTCGAGAACGCCGAACTGGGTCTCCTCCATCGCCAGCTGGGCGAGCTCGAAGGCGTTCTCAAGCCCAGCGACGACCATGGCCCAGACGATCGCGTCGACGGCCTCCTGGTCGAGCCGGCGAAAGCTCTCCGCCGCCGCCTGGGCCCGAATCACGAACCCGTCAAGGCGATCGGCCTGTGCGGGGTCCACCACCTCCACCGGGTGTGGTTGCGCCCGGGTTTCCGAGACAGCCATGCTTCTTCACTCCTCGCGAATACCGTACCGGCACTGAGGCGACCAGACAAATCGCTGACACCGCGACGTCGCCGAGGCTCAGCCCGCCCCCAGCCGAGACGGTGAGCCCGAACGCCTCCCGGGTAAGCGCCAGGGCGGCGCGGAGGAATAAGAACCAGTGGCGCTGGTAGTAGGCGAGCCAGGAGTCGCACTCCAGCTCACTGACTCGCATCGGGTCGAACGAGCGCATAAGGCCGGGCAGCCTACGGCAGCTCGCTTGCCGCCAGGTGGCGCTCGAGGACCCGGTTGTACGGCTCCCCGGTGCTGGGGATCGTGTGGCCGCGCCCCGTGATCACCGTGCGCTCCGCCCCGAGGCGCTCGGCGACCCCCTGGGCGAGCCAGTCGGGGAGCTGGTCGGGGGTCTCGTTGGCCGAGCCGACCCCGGAGCGGAAGAGGCGAAGGAAGACCTCCGGCGGGATTGACTCGGGATCGCGGTAAAGGGTGTTGCCGTTCTCGATCATCGCGTCGACCTCGGGATTGCCGGCGGCAAGCCGGAGGGCGCCGGGCTCGGAGACGGTGAGTGAGCGCACCGCCCCCGGCCGCTCGGCGGCGGCGAGCAGGGCGATCACCGCGCCGTAGGAGTGACCGACGAGATGAGCGCCGTCGCCGAGCAGCTCCGCGAACATCGGCGCCTCCACCTCGAAGTCGTTGCGATCGAGTGGCGCGCTGTCGCCGAAGCCGGGCCGGCTGGGGATGAGCAGCCTCCAGCGCTCCGCGAGCTCGCGCTGCTTTCGCCAGGTCAGCGACGGCCCGACGATGTCGCCGTGAACGAAGAGGACCGGCGGCCCGTGCCCTATCCGTTCAACAGACAACATGCTGCCCCATAGCCGAACACACCCTACGATC
>JBOGZE010000049.1:0-3663 GCA_050697055.1 Solirubrobacterales bacterium | reverse complement strand
ACATGAGGTTGACCAAGAGGGGGTTCTCGCGGGTAAGCGAAATCTTCAGAAACCGCTGAATTGCAGGACATTGGTGCCCGCGATTGCCCGGCTGTTTCGCCCCGAGGGCCCTCCTAAGGAGTAGGCCCAGATTCGAATCCTGGTCGGGGAGTTCCCAGAAACCGCAGCGGAAAGCGGATGCGAGCCCCGGCGGCCGAAGGAACGGAAGGGGCTCGCACAGGGGTAGGAACAGAAACGACTCGGGCGGTCCGGGTGCTCACCCCGGCGACCCGTGCCGCCCGTTGGTAGCTCCACCCGTGAGCGAGCACCCGCCTTGCGAGCAGCTCGCGGGAGTCGGGCAGGTCTTGGTGTTAGCGTGAAGGTTCATCCGGTGTTCTCCT
Organism: Solirubrobacterales bacterium; assembly: GCA_050697055.1. GTDB lineage: Bacteria > Actinomycetota > Thermoleophilia > Solirubrobacterales > 70-9 > CAVVYV01. The sequence goes on along the minus strand of JBOGZE010000049.1, from coordinate 3,283 downwards.
TGGGACCGCTTTGGCACCTCCAGCCTCCAAGGAGGCCCGGATGAACAACGTTCTGAGGACCACAGCTAGTCAGCAAGGCTGGGCGCGGCGACGCCGGCGTCCTCGAGCACCGCCATCGCGGCGTTTCGGCCGTTGAGGGCGATCACCGATCCGGCCGGGTGGGTGGCCGCGCCGCAGAGGTAGAGGCCCGCGATGGGGGTTCGGTGATCGAGCCGCCGGTCCCACATCTGGTCCGGCAGGGCCTCGCCCTGGAAGATATTGCCGCCGCTGAGGCCGATCCTAGCCTCGATATCGGGCGGCCCAAGCACCTCGTACTCCTCAACGCAGGCGCGCACGTCGGGGGCGTAGGCCTCGATCAGGTCGAGCACCAGCTCGCCGATCTCCGTCCGGCGACCCTCCCAGTCGTCCTCCGCCAGCTCGTAGGGCGCGTATTGGGCGAAGGCGCTCATCGTCTGCCTACCGGGCGGCGCGACGCTGGGGTCGTAGGCGCTCTGGAAGTAGAGCTCTGCGAAGCAGATCCGCGGCTCGCCGCGCTCGCACGCCTCGAACGCCTCCTGAGCGGCGTCGAGCCCGTGGGTGACCGTAACCATCGCGCGGTGGGGCTCGACCGAGCCGGCGGCGGCGAAGGCCGGCAGCCGGCTGAGGGCGGCGTTCAGCTTCACCACGGGCGAGCGCACCTTCCAGCGCCGGAGCCGCTCGCGGTAGTCGCCGGGGGTCGCGTCCGGGCCGAGCATCCTGAGCATCCGCGTCGGGTCGGCGTTGGAGACGACGCTGCGCGCCCGGATCAGCTCGCCGCTCTCCAGCTCGACCCCCTCGCCGGGCAGGATCCGCGCCACCGGCACCCCCGCCGCGAGCACCGCGCCCGCCGCCCGGGCGGCCCCTGCGATCGCAAAGGAGATCCGCCCCATCCCTCCCTCGACGTAGCCCCAGATCGGCCCCTTGCCGAGCAGGTCGCCCTGGGCGTGCATCAGGTGGACCGAGGCGGTGCCCGGGTCGCGCGGGCCCGCCCAGGCGCCGATGATCCCCTGGCCGTAGAGCGCATGCGCCAGGCGAGCGTCGGAGACGTAGCGGTCCAGGGTCTCGGCGACCGACTCCTCGAAGACGATCGAGATCAGCTCCTCGTCCCCGAGGATCTCCTCGATTCGCTCTCGGCTGGGGGAGGAGCCGAGCCAGGTGTCCCGCGCCGGGCCGTGACGCAGCAGCCGGCGGATCCGGTCGAAGGTCTCCTCATAGGCGAGGGCGCCGCGGACGTCGGCCTCCGAGAAGCCGTTTTCCCGCATGTGGGCGGCCGTGCGCTCGTCGTCAAGGAACTGGCCGAAGGAGGAGCCGTCGGGGAAGGGGCACCAGAGGTTGGGGTCCGCCGGGAAGACGCGGTAGCCGTGGGCCTTGAGGTCGAGCTCTCGGATCACCAGCGCGTCGAGCAGGCCGACCACATAGGCGCAGGGGCTGACCAGATAGCGCTCGTCGGCGAAGGGCTGCTCCAAGGTGCAGGCCCCGCCGAGACGCTCGCGACGCTCCAACACCAGCACGGTCTGACCGGCCCGGGCGAGGTAGGCCGCGGCGGTCAGCCCGTTGTGTCCGCCGCCGACCACCACCGTGTCCCAGTCGCGCGCCGCCAGCTCCGCGATCGGAGCCGGCAGCCCGACCCGGCCCAGGGCGGCGGAGACCTCGGTCGCGGTCATTTCGGTGCCATTATCGGCCACTCACCGCCCCGGGCCCAGCGCCTGAGCGGGTGCTCGCCCGAGAGCTGCTCCACGGTCAGACTCCGAACCGCATCGGGTTCGCGCTCGCCGCTTGGTTCACCGACCCCCATCGCAACAGAATCGGCCTCCTGCAGATCAAGTGAGCGGCCTCGGTCCTCGGTTGGGCCGCGGCCCGCGTCAGCCGAGGATCGGCTGCTCGATCACCCCTCTGACCGCGCGCTACCAGCTTCGCCGCTGCCGAAGTGCCGCCAGGGACGCGGCCGACCATGCTGAGGCTGATCAGGCCGTGTAGCACCGCCCAGAACAGGGTCGCCCGGCGCTCGACATTGTGCTCTCTCCCTGCACCGGAAGCCGGAAGCGCCGCCCGAATCGCGCGACGAACCTCCTCGTCTGTGCGTTACGACAAACGATGTCCCCAGGCTCGGTGGCGAGCCACCTGCGGCTAGAGGCCGACCGCCTCGACGACAAGCTTGGCGGTCTCACCGCCGCTGAAGTTCTGCTGACCGGTGATCAGGTTCCCGTCACGGATCGCGAAGCCCTTCCAAAGCCCGCCCTGGACGTAATTGGCGCCGAGCTTCTTGAGCTCGTCCTCGATCCGCCAGGGCATGACGTGGGTACCACGGTGAAGGGCGCCGCTGGCCCAGACGGCCTCGTCCGAGAAGTCCTCCTCGACGTTCGCGAAGCCGGTCACGGTCCGGCCTCGGACCAGGGGTTCGCCGGTCGACAGCTCCGCGTAGCGGAGGATCGCTACGCCGTGGCAGAGAGCGGCGGTTGGCTTGCCCGCTTCGTAGAAGTCGGTGAACTTCGCGTGCAAGTTCTCCGCCTTCTCGAAGGTGAACATGGGGCCTTGGCCGCCGGCGACCACGAGAGCGTCATAGCGGTCGACGTCGATGTCGTCGACCTCGCCGGTCTCCTCGATCAGCTCCATGAACTCGGGGTCGTGCTTGTAGCCGCGGCTGATGACGTCGTCCGACTGCCATTTGCTGGCGTCGTCGGGGTCGCTCATCGCATCAGGCTGGCAGTTGCCGCCGAGTGGGCTAAAGAGCTCGACCTCGTAGCCGACCTCCGAGAACGCGAAGTAAGGATGAGTCAGCTCGGACCACCAAAAGCCGACCGGCCAGCCCCCGCTCGTCGAGACGGCGGGATTCGAGAGCACGATCGCAACTCGCGTCGAGCTCGCTCGATTGACGGGATTGAGGTCCTTATGGCTCAATGTAGGTTAGGCGGTCACGCCTCGCCGGACATCCTCCGCGGCGAGGGCGGCAAGGACGTCTGCATCGGCGGCGGCGTCAAAGACAAGCCGTCCTCCTGCGAGACGCGCCGCACGATCTGACCGATAGGCCGCCTCGCGGACTCCGAGGCAGGCTGATGGGGGCTGGGGCCGGACGGCTAAGCCGCGGCTCGGAACGGGCATCGAAGCGTAGGCTGCGCCCCATGCGCCCCAAGCTTGCAGTTGCCCTGTCGGCGTTGATCGTCGCCGCGGTCCCGGCGATTCTGATCGGTAACACGCTGTGGGTGCTGATGAACCCTTGGTTCGTCCACGCGCAGTACTCCGTCCCGGGCTTCCCGGCTGACTCCCA
>JBOGZE010000048.1:0-2306 GCA_050697055.1 Solirubrobacterales bacterium | reverse complement strand
CCCCAAAGACTGTGACCATCACCGCTGCGTCAACGGACTGATCCGGATATGGCAACTCGACGCCAGCATCAGCCAGCCGCGCCGAGACATTCGTGATGCCAAGGGCTTTCACCTTGCGCATCGTGTGGTCGAGCATCTCCGACTGAATGTCGAGGATCTCCACCGTCCCCTCCCTGACCCAGAGGGCGAGCTCCGGGGTGTAGTAGCCGGTTCCGGGACCGATTTCGAGTACTCGCTCACCGCCCGACAGTGCCAAGGCCTGACGAAGCCGATCGCGGGTAAGAAACGGACGCGGAACCTGGACCCAGAGACGTAAGCCGCACGGACACGGCGAGGGATGCCGTCGCCACCACCAGTAGGCCCCGGCAAGGATGGCAAGCAAGGCCATGAGCACGTTACGTGGCCGGATCAACCGTCATGAGCCTAGTCGCGCTTCTTCCGCTCGCGTGGGTGCGGAAGCCTCACTTGTTGGCCGCTTGCCGAAATAGCCGCTTTGGACGGAGGCTGTCGCGCAAATGCTCCGCTTGGCATGGCCAGGCGGTTCCGCGGAACCGCTGGCGAGCCGGTCGATGCCGGCGCTCAGACCCCGGCCAGCGCCAAGCGGCTGCGGTGGAGCTTCAGGAGGTTATGGGTGGCGGCGATCAGGCGCCATTTCCGAGCGGACCGCCGCCCGGCCCCTGCGTTTGAAGCGCCCCGCGCGCCGGTTCTGCTTGATGTCGGCGAAGACGGGCTCGACGATCGCCTGGCGGCGGGAATAGAGCTTCTTGCCCCTGGGGCTCTGCAGCGCCCTGCGCATGAAGTCATAGGGGCCGCCGAGGCGGGTCTTGCGCGGCCCCGTGCTCCGGTCTGCGTCGGCGGCGACCAGCGGGATGATCCCGCGCTCCCGCAGTGAGTCGATGTGGTCGTTTGACCAGTAGCCGGCGTCCGCCAGCACCACCTCGGGGCGCTCGCTGACGCCCGCCTCGGCGAGCTCTCGCTCCGCCGCGGTGACCATCGGGTCGAGCTGGGCGAAGTCGAGCCCGTCGGGAGCGATCTCGGCGGCGACGATGATCTGGCGCTCGGTGGTCACGGTCTGGGCGTTGTATCCCTGCAGGTAGCCGCGGTAGGCCTTCATGTTCTTGGAGTCGGGGTCGGTGAGGTTGATCTTGCCCTCGGGTCTCGCCGGCGGCTCGTATGGCTTCGGCGGGCCGCCGAAGCGGCGTCCGTCCTTCATCACCCCGCGCGCGCGGTAGGCCTCGTAGGCACGGTTTGCGCGGTGCTCGGTGCGCCAGTCCTCGACCAGGCGCTCGCGGCAGAGCTCGAGGCGCTCCGCGCGGTCGCGGGGAACGGGCTCCTCCCGGGCGGCTCGCTCCGCCTCGAGCTGCTCCTTCGCCTCCCGAAGCCAGGCGCGGCGCCCCTCGCGGGTGGTGAGCTGCTCGGGCAACTCATCGCCGCGGGCATCGCCGTAGATCTCGTCCTCGGCGGCGTCGATCCGGCCCGCCTCCTCAAGGATCTCCTTCGCGATCTGCTCGTAGCTTCGGGTGGCGTGGTTGGAGGCCGAGGCCTCGAACTTCGAGCCGTCGACCGCGAGCACCGCCACCTCGACCAGGCCGGCCTTCGCGCAGAGGCCGAGCACCCCGCCGAAGAGATCCGCCAGCGCCTCCTGGTGTCGGACCCGGAAGCGGGCGATCGTCGCGTGGTCGGGGACCTGGTTTGCGCAGATCACCCGGAAGGCGACGTCCTCGCGGCAGCGGCGCTCGATCTCGCGCGAGCTTCGCTCGCCGACGCAGTAGGCGTAGGCGAGCAGGCCGACCATCATCTTCGGCTCGTGCGCCGCGGCACCGTGGCCGTCGGTGCGGTAGGCGGCGTAGAAGGGCTCGAGGTCGAGCTCCTCGATAGCCTCGATCACGAACCAGGCGAGGTGGTCCTCGGGGAGCCAGTCGCGCAGGTCAGGCGGCAGGAGCAGCGGCTGGTCTCGATCGCAGCTGAGGAAGTTCTGTGGCATGCCCGGATGGTCGAAAACCGCCCGGACAGCACTGGGTTTATGCGACAGCCTCCATGCAAAGCAGCACTCGCCGCACCAGCAGGCCACGCTTCCGCTATCGCGTGAAAGGAGCCATCCCCCCGGGACCATGGCCTTGGGGCGAGGATCCGGAAGCCGAGCCGCCGCCCTCGCTCTCGGCGGATGCACTGAGGGTCCGGCGGCGATAGTCATGTGACGACGAGGACGAGGATGAGGGTTCCGGCCTAGTTGACCGAGGGTCATTCGCATTCGCTGGCCATCGGCACGCGGGCGGACGCAGCTGAAGCCAGGTTCTCTTCAGCGG
>JBOGZE010000047.1:0-1623 GCA_050697055.1 Solirubrobacterales bacterium | reverse complement strand
GATGGCTCGCGACACCTCACCACAGTGCAAGCAGTGCCGCCGCGAGGGACAGAAACTGTTCCTCAAGGGCGCCCGTTGCTTCACCGACAAGTGCGGCGTCGAGAGGCGCTCCTACCCGCCGGGCGAGCACGGGCGTGGGCGCATGCGCCAGTCCGAGTACCGGGTGCAGCTGCGGGAGAAGCAGAAGGCGCGCCGCTACTACCAGGTGCTCGAGAAGCAGTTCCGCAGCTACTACGACAAGGCCTCCGGCCAGGAGGGCGTCACCGGCGAGAACCTGCTGCGGCTGCTCGAGTGCCGCTTCGACAACGTGCTCGTGCGACTCGGCTTTGCCGCCTCCCGCCGCCAGGCGCGCCAGCTCGTCCGCCACGGCCATTGGACGATCAACGGCCGCCGCGTCGACATCCCCTCTTACCAGGTGAAGCCCGATGACGTGATCGCCTTCAAGGCCGGCTCGACCGCTGCGGACGTGGTCCGCGACGCGACCGAGCTCACCTCAGGCGTTCCGGCCTGGCTGCAGGCCGATCACGATTCGCTCACCGCCAAGGTGCTGAGGCTCCCCGAGAGGAGCGAGATCTCGGCGCCGGTCTCCGAACAGCTCATCGTCGAGCTGTACTCGAAGTAGGACTCCTAATCACCCCAGAACCCGAAGTAGAGGAAGCAATGACCACCCTGCCAGAGTTTCAAGTCCCAAAGATCGCGGGCGAGGACACCGACGACAACAAGGGAACCTTCACGATCGAGCCCCTCGACAAGGGGTTCGGCTACACGTTCGGCAACAGCCTGCGCCGCGTGTTGCTGTCCTCCCTCGGCGGCGCCGCGATCACGAGCGTCCGCATCGAGGGCGTCGCGCATGAGTTCTCGACGATCCCGGGGCTGAAGGAGGACGTCACCGACCTGGTCCTCAACCTCAAGGACATCGTCGTGCGCATGCACACCGATGCCGATGAGGTCGAGACGCCGCTGGTGGCGACCGGGCCGGGCGACGTCAAGGCGAAGGACATCGACCTGCCCGCGGGCGTCGAGATCCTCAACCCCGAGGCGCCGATCGCCACCCTCGAGAAGAAGACGAAGCTCGAGATGTACCTGACGATCGGCCGCGGCCGCGGCTACTCGCCGGCCGACGAGAACAAGTCGGAGGACAAGCCGATCGGGGTTGTCCCGATCGACTCGATCTTCTCCCCGATCCGCCGGGCGGCCTATGCCGTGGACTCGGCGCGAGTCGGGCAGCGGACAGACTTCGACAAGCTGACGCTCGAGGTCGAGACCGACGGCTCGATCGAGCCGGGCGCGGCGCTTCGCGACGCGGCCGAGATCCTGATCAAGAGCCTGGCGATCTTCACCAGCGCCGACCGGGTCGACGAGCTGCGCGGCGAGGGCGCCGTGGCGGTCAGCGACGGAGCAGGCGGAGGCGAGGCCCCACCCGTCCCCGGAGCCGATGGCCTCGATGAGATCCTGATCGAGGAGCTCGAGCTCGGCGTCCGTTCCTACAACTGCCTGAAGCGCGCCGGCATCCAGACCGTCGGCGAGCTGGTGCGGAAGTCGGAGTCGGAGCTGAACGCGATCCCGAACTTCGGTCGCAAGTCGATCGAGGAGGTTCAGGAGACCCTGCGGGCGCGCGGCCTC
>JBOGZE010000046.1:0-9418 GCA_050697055.1 Solirubrobacterales bacterium | reverse complement strand
CCCCCGCGCCGACGCCGGCGCCGACGCCGGCGGCCGCCCTCGCGGCCCTCCGCTTCGTCGTCGGCATCCTCGTCGGTCGCGCCCTCCTCCGCCTCGTCCTCCTCCTCGGCGGGCTCACTCAGCTCCGCCTCGATCTCCGCTTCGATCTCGTCACGCAGGTCGAGGTCGGCCTCAGGCTCCCCGCCCTCGGTGTCGAGTCCATGGCGCTTGCGGAAGTCCTGCAGCTGTGAGGCGGAAACCTCGAGCTGATGGGCGATCCAGGCGTCGGTGCGGCCCTGGCGGACCCAGGCGCGAATCTGGTTCAGCTGGGGCCTGAGCGACTTGCGAGCCATCGGCGGCTGACTATAGCGACGGCCTTTGTTGCCCTCGTCACGCAGGGCAGGGTGCGCTACCCTACTAATTTCTGGGTAGGGCAGGTAGAGACGGCCACCTAGCGGGGGCAAGAAAAACTGATCGAGGAGGCGTTTCGATGCTGGTGCTGACAAGGAAGCCGGGCCAGAGCATCATGATCGGCGACGGGGTCGAGGTCGAGGTGCTGTCGGTGGCGGGGGAGAAGGTTCGCCTCGGGGTCACCGCGCCGCGCGAGGTGGGCATCTTCCGCGATGAGGTCTACGAGCGGATCAGCGACGAGCGCGAGGACGGGGCGCTCGAGGAGCAACGGGAGGACGAGGGCTCCCAAGGCTCCCGCGGTCGGCCGGTTCGCGGCGGGTTAGAGGTTCAGCGGCCTGGTGGCCGCTAGCCCATCAGCCAGGCCAGCGTCTCGAACATCGCCACGACCACGGTGACCACCGTGATCGACAGGCAGACGAGCAGGACGCTGAACCGGACCTTGCCGCGCGACTCGTTTCGTGAGATGCGACGGGCGCGTGAGCGGTTCGCGGCGCGCTTGCGCAGCTGCTCGCGGCGGCGGCGCTCGAGCGCCATCTCCTGCTCGAACGCCAGCTCGATCTGAGACATGCTCTGTCGCATTCGCATCTGGGTCATCGGTCACAGCCCCCGGGCCGACGGTCAAATTAGCAAAGGATCTTGCATGAGCCCAACCACACATGATGGGGCGGTCGGCGCGTGACTCACAGGTGGCACGCTGCCCACAGCCCGCGCCCCGTCCGGCCCGCCCGCGCCGCCAGCCGCGCGAAGAGGGGGGCGAAGTCGTCGTTCGGCGGGATCGTCAGGGTTCGCGCCAGGCCGCGGCGGACGAGCTCCGCGTTCACGAACAGCGCCCCTCCGTTCCGGCCGGCTCCCGGCAGGTAGACGTAGGCGAGCAGCCGCCCGTAGCGGTCGCGGCGCTCGTCACCGAGGCGAAGGGTCACCTGGCGCCCGCCCACCAGCCGCTCGTTCACCCGATGGGCCTCCGGCCCACCGCATTCGACCGGGGTTCCCGGCTTCACCGTCTCCGGGGTGTCGATGCCGATGTAGCGGACGTCGTCGGTGCTGCCGTCGGGGAGCTCGACCTCGATCGTGTCGCCGTCGACAACCTCGCTGACCCGTGCGTTCAGCGGTCCCGACGGCTCCGCGGAGCCACGGTCCTCACCGTCCCCGCCCTGGCCGCAGCGGGACAGGCCGAGGACCACGATCACGACCAGCAACAGCGGCCCTCTCCACCTCCCGCGCCTCACTCGCAGCTAAGGCCCGGGGCCCCGGACCTCTTCGTCAAACGGGTCGCTCCTCGGCTGACGCCTCGGAGCGCCCTCGCACTTAAGGGATCCGGCGCACGTGGGAGAGCAGGGTCTCCTTGATCTGGCCGATGATCTCCAGCGCCTCGCTCTTCTCGCGCTGCCAGACGTTGCGCCCGAAGATCACCCCGGAGCCGCCTGCATCCGCAATCGTCTTCACGTGGCCCAGCAGGGTCTCGTCGTCGGTCTTCGAGCCGCCGGAGAGCACCACCAGCGAGCGCCCCGCCGACTCGACGATCTGGCGGACCGCCTCCTCGGGGGTGACGTCCATCTCGTTGTAGGGAGCCGGCTGGTCCTTGTCCTTCTCCGGATCGAACTTGGGGAAGTTCAGCTTCACCACGTCAGCGCCCATCTCCATCGCCATCCGCGCCCCGTAGTCGATCGCGTAGAAGGAAGTCGCGCCCCCCTTCTGGTCGATTGCACTACCCCTGGGGTAGGCCCAAACCACCAGCGGCATTCCGTAGCGCTCGCAGTCCTCGCGTACCCCCTTCAGCTGGTGGAGGTCGGCGTCCTGCCGCGGCGAGCCCACGTACATCGTGTAACCAACCGCGTCGGCGCCCAGGCGCACCGCGTCCTCGACCGAGGCGTTGGTGGTCGACAGCGCATCGTCGGAGGAGGGGATGTCGGTCTTGCCGTTCACCTTCAGAATCAGCGGCACCTGGCCCGCGTAGTCGGGGTAGTAGCGCGTCGCCAGGCCGATCTGGCAGGCGATCGCTGAGTAGCCGGCCTCGGCCGCGAGGCTGAACTGGTACTCCGGGTCCTTGGAGGCCGGGTTGGCGAAGAAGTCGCGGGGGCCGTGCTCGATCCCCTGGTCGATCGGCAGCAGCATCAGGGTTCCGTTGCCGGGGCCGTAGTCGAAGAGCAGCCGGCGCAGTCGTGCCCGCTTGCCGGGAGACAGGGTTGCGAGCAGTGACTTCTGCTCGGTGATCGACTGAACTTCCATCGGCGAAAAACCTCCTCAGGTGTCGCTCGTCAAGGCGTCGTCTGAGTATCGCGAATTCCGCCGCCCGGCGGGGCTAGGATCGCGGGCAAGCTGCTCGATCACAACTTCACCGGGACTCCCTTCACCGTCGGCATCGAGGAGGAGCTGATGATCTGCGATGCCGAGACCCTGGATCTGGCCCAGGGGATCGAGAGCATCCTCAGGGCCCTTCCCGACGATTTCACCGGCTACGTCAAGCCCGAGCTGATGCAGTCGGTGCTCGAGGTCGCCACCCTCCCCTGCGCCGACGTCTCCGAGGCGGCCACCCAGCTGGCCGACCTCCGCCGCCTCGTTCGCGAGGTCGCCGCCGGCGAGGGGATGACGATTGGCGCGAGCGGCACCCACCCGGCAGCCAACTACGAGGACCAGCTGATCGTCGATCTGCCCCGGTACAAGGAGCTCGCCGCGGAGCTCGGCTGGATCGCCGAGCGCGAGCTGATCTTCGGCACCCACGTCCACATCGGCATCGACGACGCTGAGAAGGCGATCTACGTCGCTGACGGCATCCGCGGCTATCTGCCTCTGCTGCTCGGCATGTCCTCGAACTCGCCCCTGTGGCAGGGCCGGAATACCGGGATGATGTCGGCCCGCACCCCGGTCTTCCGGGGCTTTCCCCGGGTGGGCATCCCTCCCTACTACGGCAGCTGGGAAATCTACTCGCACCGGGTCGAGCTGATGATGCGGGGCGGGGCGATCCCCGACTACACCTACCTCTGGTGGGATGTGCGCCCCCATCCGAACCTGGGGACGGTCGAGCTCCGCGTCTTCGACCAGCAGACTCGGCTCGAGCACACGATCGGCTTCGCCGCGCTTACCCAGGCCCTGGTGCACCGGCTCGCCGCCAACTACGACGAGGGGGTGCCGAGCGTCGAGCACCCCTGGGAGCTGATCGACGACAACAAGGTGCGCGCTGCGCTGGTTGGGATCGAGGGGAAGCTGATCGACTTCGAGCGCGGATTCGAGGTCCCCGGCGCGGAGCTGGTGCGCGGGATCATCTCCGACCTCCGCGAGCACGCCGAGGAGCTCGGCTGCGAGGCGGAGCTCAGCAGCCTCACCGACCTCCTCGACCACGGCACCGGCGCTCGCCGCCAGCTCAACTGGCTCGAGAGTCACGGCGGGTTCGAGGGGTTGATGCGGGAGGTCGTGGACGCGACCGAGCCCTGAAAAGGCTCGCCTCCAAACCTCCTGAGCGGCGTTTGATTCGAAAATCGAATCAAAATACTTGCAATTTCGTGCAGTAAGTACGAAAATCGAAGCTGATGGCCAAGGAACGCCCGATGATCAAGCTGCTCGACCTGCTCGGGAGGCGCTGGGCCTTGCGGCTGCTCTGGGAGCTCCGCCGCGACGCGGTCTCCTTCTCGGACCTCCGCAAGCGCACCGAGATCAGCCCGTCGGTGCTCTCGGCGCGGCTCGCCGAGCTCTCTTCGGCCGGGATCGTCGAGCGCGAGCGCTCCCGCCGCTACCGGCTGACCGGCCGGGGCCGGGAACTCGCCCGGATGCTCTACGAGATCAACCGGTGGGCCGAGGCGGCCGGGGTATCCTCGCAGGGTGAGCTCGCCTGAGCTAACCGTGGTTTGCCGCAGCTGCGGCTCCGAGGTAAGCCCATATGTGACCGAGTGCCCCTACTGCGGCACCCGGCTCCGCAAGCGCGCCCCGAAGCTCGAGCGCCAGGGCGACGAGCTCACTCCCCGCGAGTCCCGCCGCCAGCGCCGGCGCCGCGAGCGCGCCGAGCGCCGCGATCACCAGACGCGGGCCCGACTGCTGATGGGGGAGGGCGAGCGCCGCTACGCGGTGATTGCCGCCGTCCTCGCGCCCGCGCTGCTGGTCCTGGTGCAACGCGCTGGTGATCTGCCGATCACCGATGTCGGCGGGATCGTCGGTCCGGTCGACGGAGAATGGTGGCGATACCTGGCCGCCCCCTTCGCCTACCCCGACGTCGGCTACCTCTTCGTGGTCTCGGTCGGGATCGTCATCTTCGGGGTCGCGGTCGAATCGAGGCTTGGCATGATCGCGACCGTGATCCTGATCGTCGCCTGCGGCGCGCTTGGGATGCTGGCGGCGGACGGGGTCGAGTCGGCGATCGGCGGCGAGGACAACCTGCTGCTGGCGGCCGGCGGCAACGGCATCGCCCTCGGCCTGCTCGCCACCTGGGCGGTGCTCCGGGCGGGAGAGATGCGCGCCGACCCGACCGCGGAGACAGAGGTGATCGGAGCTGCGGTTGCGGCGACGGTTCTGATCATGCTGCCGCTGGTCGAGGACTACGCCAACGTCTTCGCCGGGCTCGGCGGCGCCCTGGTCGGCGCCGTCAGCGGCCTGGCCGCGGCGCTCGCCCGCCGCGAGCGCAAGCCCGGTTGACCGTAGACAAGTTCACCGCCCTCACCCCGGAGCTCCACCGCTACGCGGTCGAGCACAGCTCCTTCCGCGACCTGGCCTCCCGTGAGGTCGAGCAGGCGGCCGAGGAGATGGGCGGATTGGCCCTGATGCAGATCGCCGGCGACCAGGCGGCCTTCACCACGATCCTGGTGAAGGCTATCGGCGCCCGCCGCTGCCTCGAGGTCGGGACCTTCCTCGGCTACGGAGCGATCTCGATCGCCCGGGGCCTGCCGGAGGACGGCGAGCTGATCTGCTGTGAGCTGAAGGAGGAATACGCCGAGCGGGCTCGCGCCCACCTCGACAGGGCGGGGCTCTCCGACCGGGTGGAGATCAGGGTCGGGCCGGCGATCGAGACGCTTGGGGCGATCTCCGACGACGGCACCTTCGACCTCGCCTTCATCGACGCCGACAAGCAGGGCTACCCCGCCTATTACGAGGAGTGCCTGCGGCTGCTGCGCCCCAATGGGCTGGTCCTGCTCGACAACGTCTTCATGGCCAACCGCATCCTCCAGCAGCACTCTCCCGACGAGCAGACCGGGGTGATGGCCGAGCTCAATGACCGGATCGCCGCCGACGACCGGGTCGAGGTGGCGATGCTGGGAATCGCCGACGGCGTCACCCTCGCCCGCAAGCGCTGAGCGCCGCCAGGCGGAAGCGCTCGCCCCGGCCGCGGCTGGTGTAGAAAGCGCCGATGGCGATTCCCGCGGACGCCGCCGGCTGGCTCCAGCTGATCCGCGAGGGGATGCCGCCCTTCTGGCGATCGATCGCGGAGCGGTCCGGCGGCTCGGTCTGGGAAGACGGAGACGTCCTCGCGGCCGTCTTCCCGATGGCCCCGGAGCGCTCGGTCTTCAACTCGGTCTTCTACGAGGACGGCGAGCGGCTGCTGGCCTCGCTCGATCGGATCGCCTCCGCGTACGAGGAGGCGGGGGTGCGCGCCTGGACCGTCTGGGTGCCCGAGGCAGAGGAGCCAGTGGCGCGTGCGCTCGCCGATGCCGGCCACCTGCTCGACGCCGAGCCGCGGGCTATGGCGATGGAGATCTCCGAGCTGCAGGCGCCGCGGCCCGACGAGGCGATCGAGCTGCGTGAGGAGTCGGACATGGCCGAGGTCGCTCGGCTCAACGAGATCGCCTACGGCTGGGCTCCGGGCGAGTTCGAAGCCGTGGGCAGGTCGGAGGGCCCCGATACCTTCGCCTACTTCGCCTCGATGGCGGGCAAGACGGTCGGCACCACGGTCGCATGGGACTACTCAGACGACGCGCAGATCGCCTGGGTCGCGACCTTGCCCGAGGCGCGCGGCCGGGGCGTCGCCAGCCAGCTGACGGCCCAGGCGGTCGCCGAGGCGGGCAGGCGCGGCCGTTGCACCACGACCCTGGTGGCGACGACGCTGGGTCGGCCCGTCTACGACAAGCTGGGATACCGCGACTTTGGGGCGCTGCAGATGTGGGAGCGGCGCAAGGCCTAGCCGCCGGGCGCCACCGATCCGCGACCTGCGGCTAAGGTCCGCCGCGTGGCACGGGGTCCCTACAGCGATCAGGAGGTCGAGGCCGCGATCGAGGCGATCTCGCAGCCCGAGGCCTTCCAGGAGGCGGAGCGTGCTGTCGCCCGGGCCGCCCCCCAGCTCCAGCGCGTCCTCGCCGAGGCCCTCAGCGCCGGCGGCTGGTTCGACGAGTCGCACGAGGCCGAGGTGCTGAAGGCGGCGACCACGCCCGACGAGGAGACCCGGCTGATCGCCGTTCGGACGATGCTCGCCGAGGAGGCCCGGATGGGAATGATGATCGGGGTCGCCGTCGGCTGGGCCCTGTCCGATCAACTTGCAAGCGACGAGGAGGATTGAGCAATGGAGATCAACTACCTCGGCCACTCCACAGTCGAGCTGGTCGACGGCGACACCCGGGTGCTGATTGACCCCTTCCTGAAGCCGAACAACCCCGCCGCCCTGCTCACCGCCGAGGAGGTCAATCCCACTCACGTGTTCATGACCCACGCCCATATGGACCACTACGCGGATGCGGTCGCCGTCGGCAAGCGCACGGGGGCCTCCTTCGTGGCGATCACCGAGCTCGCCAACGTGCTCGGAGAGCAGGGCATCGAGGACGCCATGGACGCGAACCTCGGCGGCATAGTCACCTACGACTGGGGCTGGGTGAAGCTCGTCCAGGCCCACCACACCAGCACCGTCCCCGGCTCCAGCGACCGCCCCTACAGCCCCACCTCAGGCACCGTGATCGGCGCGGCCTGCGGAGTGGTGGTCAACATCGCCGGCAAGACGCTCTACCACCTCGGCGACACCGCCCTGTTCAGCGACCTGAAGCTGATCGCCGAGCGGACGCCGGCGGATGTCGCCTTCATCCCGATCGGCGGTCACTACACGATGCATCGGGAGGATGCGGTGGTCGCCGCCGAGTTCGTCGGGGCCGACATCGTGATCCCCGTCCACTACAACACCTGGCCGCCGATCGAGACCGACGCCGAGGCGTTCAAGGCGGACGTCGAGGAGCAGACGAAGTCGAAGGTCGCCGTGCTGGCGCCGGGTGAGTCGCTGACGATCTGAGGGTTTAGGCCTGGGGGCCGCGCCGGAACCAGACGCCGCGGTCCTTCCAGTCGTGCGCCATCAGGGCGCCGCCGGCGAGGAGCGAGGCGAGCAGCCGCCCGTTGGCGCTCCGCCGGATCATCAGCTGGGCGAGCCCGGCGCCGGCGAGCCCGGCGCCGGTGAGCCCGTGGTGGAGCCGCTGGCCGCCGACCCACAGCCGCCGCCGCTCGGTGTCGAAGCCGACCAGCCGGTTGCCGTGGGTCCAGGGTGTTGGCATCTTCATCACTGAGTCCTCGGGGCGTTGCATCGGCCGCGCAAGTGGTGCCGATCAGCACAAGATTCGGTAATCGACTGTCCAGCCCTTCAGCGGACGCCGAAATTGGCCGATCAGCCAGGTGAACCGTTAGGCTGCGTCGAAGCCTTCCGGGGGTGACTGGCGCAGCGAAGGCAGCCCGACAGCGAGAAGGAGCCAGAGGTGGAAGCGAAGGAACTGAAGCACGCCGACCCGTCCCGTACCCATCGCGACGACTTCGTCGCCACCTCGGATCCGGCGCTCCAGGATCCGGAGGACAAGGCCCATCGAGTCAAGCTCCTCGACTACGGCGAGCTCTATCGGCTCTGGGAGCGCCAGCAGTGGCTCACCCAGGAGCTCGACTTCTCCCAGGATCGGGTCGACTGGCACGAGCGCATCCCCGAGGAGGAGCGCTTCCAGCGCCTCTACGGGCTCTCCAGCTTCTTCATCGGCGAGCAGAAGGTCGCCGACGAGCTCGGGCCGATCATGCGCGCGGCGCCCACCGAGGAGCAGCGGATCTTCCTCTGCACCCAGATCGCGGACGAGGCCCGCCACGTCCGCTTCTTCGACCGCTTCTTCAGCGAGGTCGGGGTGCTGGAGGGTGCGACAGAGCTCGCCCAGCGGCTTGAGGCGCTAGAGGAGCACCTGAACGAGGCTTTTGGCCGCCTCTTCGACGGCCTGCTCAAGGAGCGGGTCGATCGCCTCGGCGCCGAGCCCGAAGACCGCTACGCACTGGTCGAGGCGATCACCCTCTACCACATGGTGATCGAGGGGATGCTGGCTCTCACCGGCCAGCACTTCATCATCGATTACAACGAGCGTCAGGGGACGCTGCCCGGATTCGTCGAGGGCTTCTCCAACGTCGCCCGCGACGAGCACCGCCACATCGCCTTCGGCGTTCGCTTCCTCTCCGATCAGGTGCGCGAGGATGAGCGCAACCGCGCCGTGATCCAGCGGATGCTCGAGGAGGCGACCCCGATCGCCGACGGGGTGATCGACCCGCCCTGGCCGGAGGAGGAGGACAACGAGCTATTCGGGGTCAGCCGGGAGGAGACTCACGCCTTCGCCGCCCAGTGCCTGGCGCGGCGGCTGAAGGTCATCGGGCTGATGCCCGCTTCCGCTTGACCTTCGCCTTCGCTTCGGACTTCTTCTCCTTCGAAGCCGCCTTCTTCTTGCTCGACCCGATCGCCTTCGGCGCGACCGCGGGTGGCGCCGAGTCGGTGCTGCTGACGCCGGTGGTGGTCCCGGGGCCCGCGCAGGCGGGGTCGGAGCCCGGATCAACGAGGCCGTCGCTGTTGGCGTCGCAGTTGAGCGGCGGGGTTGTGGGAGCGGGGGCAGTCTGAGTGGTGGCCTTTGTCTGGCTCTCCGCGATGGCCCCCTTCTTGCGCTTGTGCTTGCCGAAGAGCGGCGGGGGCGGGGTGCCCGTGGTCGGCGCGGCGGCGGTGGTGGTCGGGTCGACCGGCACCGGCGGGACGACGACCTCGGTCGGGGCCGGCTGAGGCTCGCCGGCGGCCGGCTGTTGCGCCGGCGGAGTGGCGGGCTGGGCGGGAGGCTTGTCGACGTTGATC
>JBOGZE010000045.1:0-5492 GCA_050697055.1 Solirubrobacterales bacterium | reverse complement strand
AGGCGGAGACCGACCTCTTCGGCGAGCAGGCGGTGCTCTGCGGCGGCGCCACCGAGCTGGTCCAGGCGGGTTTCGAGACCCTGGTCGAGGCCGGCTACGACCCCCGCCTCGCCTACTTCGAGTGCCTGCACGAGCTGAAGCTGATCGTCGACCTGATGTACGAGCACGGGATCCAGGGGATGCGCCACTCGATCTCCAACACCGCCGAGTACGGCGACATGACCCGGGGGCCGAGGGTAATCACCGACGAGACCCGCGCCGCGATGAAGAAGATCCTCGCCGACATCCAGTCGGGCGACTTCGCCAAGGAGTGGATCGCCGAGAACGAGGCGGGTCAGGAGAACTTCCAGCGGATGCGCGAGGAGGCGGCCGGCTCGCAGGTCGAGCAGGTCGGTAAGGACCTTCGCTCGATGATGCCCTGGATCTCGAAGTAGGGCTAGCTCAGCTTCTTCGCCGTCGAGCGCTTCGTGGCCGACCGCCCGGGCGCCGGTTCAGCGCCGGCGCCTGGTCGGAGACCGGCGGCAGGGTCTCGGTCATTCAGCAGTAAGTAGCCGGTCGAGCAGAGCTGGTAGGCGAGCCCGTAGGTGAGGACGTTGTGGGTCCCGGCCGAGGTGCGCCCCGTCTGCGGGGAAACGGGCCCGGGCGACAAATCTCGCCGCCCCGGGCCTGAGCTCAGTTTCTGCGGCTTGCGGCTTCCTGGCTGATCTGGCCGGCGGAGCCTCCCTCACCCTCCTCGAGCGAGAAGGGCGGCCAGTCCTCAGTCAGCAGCAGGAAGTACGCCGCGGCGCGGGTCTGATACGCCAACGCCGAGCGAATCGGATTGAACAGCCCCTCACCGAGGCGGCCGGTGAACAGGATCACGAACCATGCGATCAGGGCGCACACGGTCGCGATCAGGTTCTGAACGATCGACAGCAGGTACACGGGGATGCCGAAGATCAAGCGCAGCCCGGTCTTTAGCCGGTCGTATGCGCCAAGCGGCGTTGGCACCCCGACACGGACCGGATATTGCGGGTTGTCCTCGCCGTTGAAGGGCGGGAGCTCGTCGGTGAGCAAGTAATAGAAACCGTTCACACGCGAGACCATCCGCAGGAACCCCGCGTTGAAGTTGTAAATGCCTTCTGGGTACCGACCTGTGAAGACGATCGCGAACCAAGCGATGACGGCCGCGATCTGCGCAACGATTCCGTAGAGCCCGGCCACGATGGCCCACGGGATCACAATCAGGCCGCGGAAAAACGTTGTGAGACGGTTGCGGCCCTCAAGGGCGGCGTCCGCCTCGTAGCTGACTGGGTACATCACTCCTCCAATGGTCGAGGGCATTGCCGGAGCGCCCGCCGGACAGGGCCGGCCCCTCGGACGCGTTCGCACCCTATAGCCGGAAGCGGACCGAGTCCAGCGCCGCGCCCTAATACCCTGTGGCGAGGCTGTGCCTCGCCCAGCACGCGGCGGGGACGATGGATTTATGACCGAGAGCGCCAACCCATACATCAAGCAGTACCTGATGGCCGCCGGGCCGACGCCACTGCCCCCTGCGGTGAGCCAGGTTATGGCGGAGCCGGTCCTCTACCACCGTGCCCCCGCCTTCATCGAGATCTACGCCCGGGCGCTGGAGCGGCTGCGCCCGGTCTTCGGGACCAAGAACCAGGTGCTGAGCTTCGCCGCCTCGGGCAGCGGGGCGATGGAGTCGGCGGTGGCCAATCTGGTCGGCTCGGGCGAGCCGGTGGCGGTCGCCGCCTGCGGCAAGTTCGGCGAGCGCTGGTTCGAGCTCGGCCAGGCCTACGGCGGGGAGATCGAGTACCTCGAGGTCGAGTGGGGCGAGGCGATCGCCCCCGAGGACCTGGACCGGGCGATCGCCGGGATGAAGCGACCCCCGGGGGCGGTGTTCACGACCCATTCGGAGAGCTCGACCGGGGTGGTCAACGACATCCGCACCCTCGCGGCGGTGGCCCACGACCACGGCGCGGTGATCTGCGTCGACGCGATCTCGGGTCTCGGCGCCGTCGAGCTCCCACAGGACGAGTGGGGGGTGGACGTGGTCGTCGCCGGCTCGCAGAAGGCGCTGATGTGCCCGCCCGGGCTCGCCTTCGCCTCGGTGAACGAGCGTGCGATGTCGCTGGCCGCCGAGCATCCTGGCCGGCGTTACTACTTCGACTGGCAGCGGACCGCCTCGGGGCAGGCCGAGGAGCCCCCGAACAGCCCCTTCACCCCCGCGGTGACGCTCTGGCGGGCGCTCGACGTCGCCCTCGAGCTGATCAACGAGGAGGGGCTGGAGCGTGTCTACGAGCGCCACGCGATCCTCGCCCGGGCAGCCCGCGCCGGAATCGAGGCGATGGGCCTGGAGCGGTTCGGACCCGACAACGACGGCGCCAACGTGCTCACCGCGGCACGGCTACCGGACTCGATCGACGGCGCGGCGATACCGAAGCTGATGCGGGATCGCTACGGGGTCACCGCCGCCGGGGGCCAGGGGCGCCTCAAGGGCAAGATCGTCCGGATCGCCCACTGCGGCTACTACGGTGCCTACGACATCGTCATTGCGCTATCCGCGCTCGAGTCGGCGCTTCGCGACGCCGGCGCCGAGGTCGAGCCCGGGGCGGCGGCGGGAGCCGCGCAGCGCGTGTTCGCCGAGGCCGGCCGCGCCCCGGAGCCGGTCGCCTAGCGGGGAGATACCGGTGACCGAGAAGGCCAAGGTCCTTGTCAAGGAGCCGATCGCCGACGCCGGGATCGAGCTGCTGCGCGAGCGCTTCGAGGTGGAGGTTGCGACCGATTGGGACGGCGACGAGCTCGAGCGGCGGATCGGCGAATTCGACGGCATCCTGATCCGCTCGGCGACCGATCTCGACTCGGGCCTGATCGAGCGCGGCGAGCGCCTCAAGGTGATCGGCCGGGCCGGGACCGGCGTCGACAACGTCGACGTGGAGGCGGCCACCAAGCGCGGCATCGTCGTCGCCAACGCGCCGGAGGCGAACGCGATCGCCGCGGCCGAGCACACGGTGGCGCTGATGCTCGCCCTCTGCAGGAACGTCCCCCAGGCCCATGCCTCCCTCACCTCGGGCGAGTGGGAGCGCGGCCGCTTCAAGGGCACCGAGCTCTACGGCAAGACGCTCGGCGTCCTCGGCTTCGGCCGGATCGGCCAGCTGGTCGCCAATCGCGCCCGGAGCTTCGACATGCAGGTGGTCGCCTACGACAAGTTCGTCACCGCCGAGCGCTTTCGAGAGCTTGGGGTCGAGGGGGTTGAGCCAAAGGAGCTCTATGCGCGCTCGGACTTCATCAGCTTGCACCTACCGAAGACGACGGAGACGGTCGGCTTCATCGACGCCAAGGCGATCGGCGGGATGCGGGAAGGGGTGAGGATCGTCAACTGCGCCCGGGGCGAGCTCGTCGACCTCGACGCCCTAGTCGACGGGCTGGAGGCGGGCAGGGTCGCGGGGGCCGCTCTCGACGTCTTCCCGGAGGAGCCCTTTGGCGGCCATCCGATCCTTGAGCGCGACGACGTCGTCGTCACCCCTCACCTCGGCGCCTCCACCGCCGAGGCCCAGGACCGCGCCGGGGTGGTGACCGCCGAGCAGGTGACCGCCGCCCTCACCGGTGGCGTCGTCACCACCGCGGTCAACATCGCGGCGGTGCGCCCCGAGGTGATGGAACGGCTGGCGCCCTTCGTGCCCCTCTGCGAGAAGCTCGGCGCCCTCGCGCAGGCCCTCGGCGACGGCGCCCCCGATCGGGTCGAGGTCGAGTTCCTCGGCCGCCTCGCCGACCAGGACACACGCATCCTCGGGATCGCGGTCCTCGCCGGGATCCTTCGCGGCAACACCGAGGAGGCCGTCAACCTGGTCAACGCCCCCCACCTGGCGGAGGAGCGGGGAATCGAGTTGCTCGACCTCCGAGACTCGCTCTCGCCCGACTTCACCGAGCTGATCGTGGTCCGGCTGCGCTCGGGCAAGGAGACGACCGAAGTGGCCGGGACCGGGGTCGGCCCCCGCAACATCCCCTACCTGGCGCGGGTCTGGAGCGAGGACTTCTACCTCCCATTCGCCGAGCACCTGGCGATCTTCCGCTACACCGACCAGCCCGGAATGATCGGCCGGGTGGGGACGATCTTCGGCGAGGAGGACGTCAACATCGTCTCGGCCGCCGTCGGCGCCGAGCCCGACAGCGACACCGCGGTGATGGCCCTGACCACCGACGCCCCGGTCAACCCGGCGACGATCGACCGGATCCTCGAGCTCGAGGGCTTCTCCGTCGGCCGCGCGGTCTCGCTCTAGGGAGCCTGTCGATAGGGTCCTCCGGATGAGGGCGGTCGTCCAGACCGGCAACGGCGGGCCCGAGGTGCTTCAGGTCCAGGAACGGCCCGACCCGGCGGTGGGGCCGGGGGAGGTGCGGATCGCGGTCCGGGCGGCAGGAATCAACTTCGCGGACACGCTGGCGCGGGTGGGGCTCTACCCAGATGCGCCCAAGCCTCCCTGCGTGATGGGCTACGAGGTCGCGGGCGAGATTGAATCGGTCGGCGACGGCGTCACCGGCCACAAGCCCGACGAGCGGGTGGTCGCCGGCACCCGCTTCGGCGGTCAGGCCGAGATCGTTAGCGTCCCCGAGGGACAGGTACTGCCCCTGGCCGATCGGCTCAGCTATGAGCAAGGCGCCGCGATCCCGGTGAACTACTCGACCGCCTACAGCGGCCTCGTGGTAATGGGGGGCCTCAAGGAGGGCGAGCGGGTCCTGATCCACGCCGCCGCCGGTGGCGTCGGGACGGCGGCGGTCCAGATCGCCCGAATGCTCGGCGCCGAGGTGTTCGGGACCGCCTCCGGATCCAAGCACGATGCGATCCGGGAGCTCGGGGTGACTCACGCGATCGACTATCGAACGGACGACTTCGAGCAGGAGGTGCTGCGGATCACCGATGGGGAGGGGATCGACCTTGCCTTCGACGCCCAGGGCCCAAAGAGCTTCCGCAAGGACTATCGCCTCCTGCGACCGGGTGGGCGCCTGGTGATGTACGGCCTCGCCGAGGCCTCGACCGGGGAGGGACGGAGCATCCCGAGGCTGATCGAGAGCATTGCCCGGATGCCCACGGCGACCTTCCCATGGTGGAAGAGCCTCGGGATGATGAACGAGAACAAGGGCGTCTTCGGTCTCAACATGCTGGCCTGGTGGGACAAGGAGGGCAGCATCGAGCGGATCACGGGGCCTCTGGTCGAGCAGATCGAAGAGGGCGGCCTCGAGCCGATCGTCGCCGAGTCCTTTCCCTTCGACCGCGCCGGTGACGCCCACCGATTCATCGCCGAGCGGCGCAACATCGGCAAGGTCGTGCTCGTTCCGTAGCGCGGGGGGCCGATGTAAACGGCCTCCCCTACGATTGCCCGGATGAGGTCGGGGACTGGCAAGGCGCTACGCGCCGCCGTGTTCGCGCTGATCGGTGGCACTCTCGCCGTGCCCGCCGCCGACGCCGGGAGCCCGGACGGCGTCACGGTCGGGCTCAGCGGGGCCGCAGG
>JBOGZE010000044.1:0-2828 GCA_050697055.1 Solirubrobacterales bacterium | reverse complement strand
TCATAGACCTCGCCGCTGTTTACCGGGTCGTCGGCAAAGGGAAATTCGGTGACCGCCGGGGGTGAGGGCTCCAGCACCCGCACCTCGAACTCGCCGGCGAGCTTCTCGTAGGCCTCCTGCTTCGGGTTCGCCATCTTCTCTCCTGGCCGGAGGGGCGGACCCCGGGACTTTATGTCAGCTCAGATCGACTTCTGCTTCTCGCAGCCGGCGGCGCTGTCCTTGCCCTTGCCCCCGGCGCAGCTGTCCTTCTTGCCCTTGCCCGCCTTCAGCCTGTCCTTGCCCTTGGCGCCGAAGAGGCGGTCGTTGCCGCTGCCGCCCTTGAGCAGGTCCTTGCCCTGGTTGCCGCAGAGCCGGTCGTTGCCGGCGAGGCCGCTGAGCGTGTCCTTGCCGCCGAGGCCCGAGATCACGTCCTGATCCGCGGTACCGACGAGCGTGTCCGGCCCGGCGGTACCGACCAGGGTCGCCATCTGCCCGCCGCACTTGACCGGGATCGGCTGCCAGTCCGGGGAGTTGTCGCTGTCAGCGTTGGAGGTGAGTGGCGTCTGCCCAGAACCGTCGGCGTTCATGACGAAGATCTCGTTGTCGGATCCATCGGCGTGCCGGAACGCGATCCGTTTGCCGTCCGGCGAGAACACAGGCCGGTCGTCGAAGTTGGGGTCGAAGGTGAGCTGAGTCGGAGCGCTGCCGTTGGCGTTCATCACGAACACGTCGACATCGAAGGGAGGCCCCACTCGGCTGGCGTAGAAGACGATCCGGCGATCGTCGGGCGAGAGGTCGGGGTCTTGGGCGAACCCGGGGCCAGTGGTGAGCTGGGTCTGCCCGGTGCCGTCGGCGTTCATGACGAAGATCTCGGAGAAGGCGTTCACTGGGTCGTCGCGATCGCTCTCGAAGTAGATCCGCTTGCCGTCGCGCGAGAATACGGGCTCGAAATCCTCGGTCGTGTTGACGGTGAGCTGGGCGAGCCCCGTCCCGTTGGAATTGATGACGAAGATCTCGTCGTCGCCGGGCGCGGCCGGGTCCTCGCTCTCGAATACGACCTTCTTGCCGTCCCAGGACAACGCAGGGTCTTGATCGTCAAGCGTGTTGGAAGTCAGTGGAGTCTGGCCCGACCCGTTCGAATTCATCACGAAGATCTCATCGTCGTTGCCGTCATTGTGTTCCCAGACGATCCTCCCGCCGCTTCCGTCGAAGGCGGGGTCGGTGTCGGTGAAAGTGGGGCCCTCGAAGAAGGTGAGCTGGGTCGGCGCCGAGCCGTCGGCGTTCATGAGGAAGATGTCGCTGAGGAGGTTCACCTGGTCGCTGCGGTTGCTATGGAAGGCGATCTTGCCGGGCTTGCCCGGATAGCCCGCCTCGCTGGGCTGGGCGAAGAGGGCAGTCAGCGCGAGAGCGCAGGCGAGCAGCGTGATTGCGGCGCCAATCGAGCGCCGCCGCAAGGCAGGCGGATGGACGCTCAAGAATTCTCCCCTCTCCGCGATTGCCTCGAATCCTAGCCGGAGGGCTCCCCCTTTGACGGGGCCGTGTTGCGCTGCTGGATGCCGCCGATGATGTGGTCGACGTAGAGGCCGCAGGAGGCTGCCAGCGGGTTGGTGTGGACGGCCTCGGTCTGGACCGCGGTGACGTTGCCGATCACCGCCGGAGCGTCGACGCCGAGCAGCTTCTGCAGGGCGTTGCTCTCGTCGGCCCTGACTGTGATCTCGATCTTTCCCCCGCCGTCGACGGTGCCGACAGTCCAGTAGGGGCCCTGGTCGGGCCGGAAGGGGATCGCCGCCTCCACTCCGGATGGCAGTTCGACGCTCAGTCCCGGAGCTTCGACCTCGATCCCGGAGACCGGGCTCGCGTACTGGATCGAGAGGTCCCACCGGCCGGCGGGTAGCTTGATCTGCTGGCTTGCCTGGTTGCCGGGGGCGAGCTCGTTGCTGGGCTCCCAGTAGAGGCGCTTTGCGATCACCGGGCGGGGCCAGACCAGGGGATCGCCGCCGCCGCCGAGGAAGGCGGCGAGCTTCGGGTTCTGGCAGCGGAACACCCGCCCGGGCCGGGCCTCCTCGTAGAGGATCGAGATCGACGGAGTCTCGCCGGCGCGCTTCCAGAGCTTGTAGGAGTCGGTCTCGGCGGCCAGCTCCCAGCCGGGGGGAGCCTGGCTCTGGTAGACGGAGCTGGTGGTGACCGCGTATGGGAACCGGTTGAGGACGTCGAAGGGGACGGAGTCGAAGTCGATCGGCAGCCGCTGGTCCTTGGTCACCTGCGACGGAACTCTGATCTCGGCGTTGAAGGCCGGGCTCGAGACCTCGGCTGGGCGGAGGCCGTAGTCGGCGAAGCGGTCGCTGGTCAGCGAGAGGAGGGGGGCACCCGCGATCTCTTCGCGGAACTCGGCCTGCTCGTGGAATCGGTGGTCCGGCGCGACGACGACGTCGCGCAGGGCGAGGAACGACGAGTAGGCGGCGAGGCCGACGAAGAACACGGCGAAGCCTCGCTTGAGCCAGCCGCCGCCGGGCGCGAAGAGGGCGGTGAGGACGAGCAGCATCACCAGCGAGGCGGGCACCACCACCGCCTTCATCTGGATGTACAGCTCGCCGCCTTCCCCGTGGAGCTCGCGCCCCCACCTCACGTACGCATAGACGGCGATCGCGGAGACCAGGGCCGCCGGAACCGCGAAGTCTCGGTTGCGCAACCACCAGACCAGGCCGACGATGGCCCCGGCTACCCCGATGGCCGCGAAGATCCAGGCGGATGAGAGATCGTTGGTGCTGAGCAGCCACTCGCCGCTCGGCCAGATCCCGAAGGTCTCGAACGGGGAGACAGCAAAGCGCAGCTTCGACGCGGTTCCGGCG
>JBOGZE010000043.1:0-14153 GCA_050697055.1 Solirubrobacterales bacterium | reverse complement strand
ACGAATATCGCCCTCGACTGAAAGGGGCAGCCCGGGGCGCCCCGACGCCGCGCTTTACGCTGGGGCGCGTGACCCTGACATTCACCACAGCGGGCGAGTCGCACGGGCCTGGCCTGGTCGTGATCGTTGAGGGCATGCCCGCCGGGCTCGAGCTTGAGCGCGCGGCGCTCGATCGCGACATGGCGCGGCGCCAACTCGGCCATGGCCGCGGCGGGCGGATGAAGATCGAGAGCGACACGGTCGAGATCCGCTCCGGGCTGCGCCACGGGCGCACACTCGGTAGCCCGATCGCGGTCCTGGTCGCAAACCGCGATTACCCCAACTGGGAGGAACGGATGAATCCCTGGCCGGTCGAGGCCGAGGTCGAGGAATCCCACCTCCCGCGTCCGGGACACGCGGATCTCGCCGGGGCGCTCAAGTTCGGTCACCGCGACGTCCGCAACGTGCTCGAGCGCGCCAGCGCCCGGGAGACCGCCGCCCGGGTGGCGGCCGGCTCGCTTGCCCGTGCCTTCCTCGACGCCGTCGGCGTCAGCGTCCACAGCCACGTGATCCAGATCGCCTCGGTCAATGCCCCCGAGCGTGACGATCTTTCTCCGGAGGACTTCGCCGGGGTGGACGATGACCCGGTCCGCTGCCTCGACCCCGACGCTTCCGCGCGGATGGTCGCCGAGATCGACCGGCTGCGGAAGGAGAACGAGTCGCTGGGCGGCAAGTTCGAGGTGCGCGCCTTTGGCCTGGTGCCAGGGATCGGCTCCCACGTTTCCTGGCGGCAGAAGCTCGACGGCCGCCTCGCCCAGGCGGTCTGCTCGATCCAGTCGGTGAAGGGCGTCTCCCTGGGGGAGGCCTGGGAGGTCTCGGGCGGCCCGGGCTCCGAGGCCCACGACGAGATCTTCTGGTCGGAGGAGCGCGGCTGGTACCGGGAGACCAACCGGGCCGGCGGCCTGGAAGGCGGGATGAGCAATGGCGAGGCGCTGGTGGTGAAGGCGGCGATCAAGCCGATCTCGACCCTGACCCAGCCGCTGCGCTCGGTCGACACCGAGACCAAGGAGCCAGCCCAGGCGATGCGCGAGCGCACGGACTCGACCGTCGTCCCCGCCGCCGCGGTGGTCGGTGAGGCGATGGTCGCCCTGGTCCTCGCCGCCGCCTACCGCGAGAAGTTCGGCGGCGACCACATCGACGACGTGTTCTCGGCGCTCGCCGCGTACAAGGAGCGCATCGGATGGCGGAGGTAGCCGCCAGCTCGCACCACGGAATCGTCCTGATCGGCTTCATGGCGGCGGGCAAGACCAAGGCCGCCGACGCGATCGCCGAACGCCTCGGGCTCGGCGTCATCGACACCGACGACCTGCTCGAGCGTGAGCTCGGCGAGCCGATCTCCTCCTTCTTCGAGCGCGAGGGCGAGGCCGAGTTCAGGCGCCGGGAGGAGCGGCTGGTGGTCTCCGCGCTGGATGCCCTGGCCGGCCAGGTCGGCGGGCCGGCCTCCGTCGTCGCCCTGGGGGGCGGGGCGATCGAGAGCGAGGCGGTGCGTCGGGCGCTGCGCGAGCACATGCCGGTCTGGTGTGATGTCGACGAGGAGACGGCCTGGGTGCGGGCGCAGGGATCGGGGCGTCCGCTGGCCGTCGATCGGGAGGAGTTCTCCCGGCGGTTCGGGGAGCGAAGGCCGCTCTATGAGGCAGCCGCCCGCGCGATTCTTCCGCCCAGGGCCGGCGAGGCCGGGGACCGGGCGGCGCCCTGGCTCGCCGCCCTGAGCGAGGTCCCCGGGGTGCGACTGGTCTGGGCGGACTCGGCGACGGGCTCGTACCCGGCCGCGGTCGGGGAGGGAGCGATCTCGCTCTTCGACCGCGCCCGCGGGTTGGTCCCAGGGTCCCTCCCAGAGCGCGTCTTCCGGATCGCCGACGCCGAGGTGCTTTCCCTCCACGGCAGGCTGCTGCCACCCGGGGAGGTGACGATCGAGGTGGAGGGTTCCGAGGCCTCGAAGACGCTCGCCGAGGCCGAGCGGGTGCTCGGCGAGCTGGCGCGAGCCGGGGCCCGCCGCGACGACTGCCTCCTCGCCTTCGGCGGCGGGGTCGTCGGCGATCTGGCGGGCTTCTGCGCCGCGACCTATCAGCGAGGGGTCCCTTTGGTGCAGGTGCCGACCACCCTCGTCGCCCAGGTGGACTCGGCCTACGGCGGCAAGACCGGGGTGGACCTTCCGGAGGCGAAGAACTACATCGGCGCCTACCACCAGCCGCTGGCCGTGCTCGCCGATCCCAGAACGCTTGACACGCTTCCGCGGGAGGAGCTCGCCGCAGGGTGGGTCGAGGTGCTGAAGACCGGGCTGATCGGCGGCGGGTCCCTCTGGCAGCGTGTCCGTCAGCCCCGCGAGCTCGACCCGGGTGAGCTGGACGAGGTGATCTTCGACTGCGCCCGGACCAAGATCAGGGTGGTGGCCGAGGACGAGCGCGACTCCGGCCGCCGCGCGGTGCTCAACCTCGGCCACACCGTCGGCCATGCGATCGAGGCTGCGACCGGCTATCGGCGCTACCGCCATGGCGAGGCCGTGGGGCTCGGCCTGCTGGCGGCCCTGCGCCTCTCCGATGCCGATGGGCTGCGGGCGGAGGTCGCCTCGCTGCTCGCCGAGCACCGCCTGCCGACGATGCTCGATCAAGCGGTCAGCGTCGACGGCGTGCTCGACGCGATCGGCCGCGACAAGAAGCGCACCCGTGAGGGCCTCGGCTTCGTCCTCCTAGAGCGGCCGGGCGAGCCGCGCTGGGGCGAGCCGGTCGCCGACGATAGGGTGCGCGCCGCGGTGGAGGAGCTTCGACCATGACCCCCCTTCAACCATGACCACCACGCGCAACCGGGTCCAGGTCCTCCATGGGGTCAACCTCGACATGCTCGGCGGCCGCGATCCCGTCCACTACGGCGACTTCACCCTGCCGGAGCTGGAGGTGAAGGTGAAGCGCTTTGCCAGGGACCTGAGTCTCGAGGCCGCCTTCTTCGACTCCAACAGCGAGGGTGAGTTCGTCGAGCACATCCACCGGCTTCCCGAGCTCGCCGACGGCGCGATCGTCAACGCCGGCGCCTGGACCCACTACTCCTATGCGATCCGCGACGCCTTCGAGTTCGCCGGCGTGCCGACGGTCGAGGTCCACATCTCCGACATCAGCAAGCGCGAGAAGTGGCGGAGAAAATCGGTGTTCGAGGACCTGGACCTGGTCTTCGCCCAGATCTCCGGCAAGGGCGCCGACGGTTACCGCGAGGCCCTCGAGCTGATCGCCAAGAAGCTCGGCGTATGACCCGGGGGGAGCGGCTCGGTGAGCTGGTCGGAGAGCGGGAGCTGGAGATGCTCTTCGTCTCCGACCTCACCAACGTCCGCTATCTGACTGGGTTTGGAGGCACCAACGGCGCCTGTCTGGTCGGTCCCGAGCTCCGGGTCTTCTTCACCGACTTCCGCTACACCGAGCGCGCCGCCCAGGAGGTTGACCCAGAGTGGGAGCGACCCGAGGCCGAGCGTGAGCTGCTCCCGCAAATTGCCAAGCGGATGCGCGGCCGGGTCGGCTTCGAGGACGCGAAGCTCAGCGTCCGCCAGCTGAAGCGGCTGCGCGAGGCGGTCTCAGACGAGGTCGAGCTGGTGCCGGCGGGTGACCTGGTCGAGGAGCTGCGCGCGGTCAAAGATCCGGAGGAGGTCGAGCGGATCGCCGCCGCCGCCGAATTGACCGACGGGGTCTACCGCTGGGCGCTCGAGCGTGGCCTCACCGGACGCTCGGAGCGCGAGGTCGCCCGCGCCTGCGAGGCCCGGATCCGGGAGCTCAGCGCCGAGCCCTCCTTTCCCCCGATCGTCGCCACCGCCGCTAACGGCGCACTCCCGCACGCCGAGCCGGGCGAGGGCGAGATTGGCCGTAGGGAGCTGGTCGTCTTCGACATGGGGGCTCTTCTCGACGGCTACTGCTCCGACTGCACCCGGACCTTCGCCACCGGCGAGCTCGACGAGGAGGCCCAGGCCGTCTATGAGCTGGTCCGGGAGGCCCAGGCGGCGGCGCTCGAGGCGGTGGAGCCGGGGGCCGGGGGGAGAGAGGTCGACGCGGTGCCGCGCGAGCTGATCGCCGCCGCCGGCCACGCTGAGCACTTCGGCCACGGCACCGGCCACGGAGTCGGGCTAGAGGTACACGAGGGCCCCCGCCTCGCGGCCAGCTCCGACGACGAGCTCCGCGAGGGGAACGTTGTCACTGTCGAGCCGGGGATCTACCTTCCCGGCCGCTTTGGGGTCCGGATCGAGGATCTGATCGTGGTCACCGCCGACGGCCATCGCAACCTCAGCGGGCTGCCGAAGGAGCTCCAGCTCGTTGGCTGACGTGCCCGCGGCTCAGGCGGGGGCTGCCTCGGGCTCGATCGGCCCCTCGCTGGGCTCCTCGCCGCGCCTGAGCCGCAGGCCGATCAGCGGATAGACCAGCGCCGAGATGATCGCCGCCCCGACCAGGCCGGCGGCGGTGGAGCTCTTCATGTGGCCGGTCTCGGTGGCGACTGTGGTGATCGCGACCACCAGCGGCAGCTCGGTCGCGGAGAAGAACGCCAGCGCCAGGCGCTCGCGGGCGGCGAGCGCGCCCCGGTAGAGCAGCAGCGCCGGCGTCCCGCACGACCAGGAAGAGGGCCAGGAACAACGGCAGCTTCAGCATCCCCGAGGCGCTGGAGGTGAGAGCGTCGAGGTCGAAGTTCATCCCGCTGGTGACGAAGAAGAAGGGGATCAGGAGGCCATACCCCACCGCGGTCAGCTTCGAGTCGAAGACGCCGACCTCTCGTCCGCGCAGCGCCACCCGGGTGATCATCCCGGCGACGAAGCCGCCCAGGAGCAGGTCGAGGCCGAGCTCCGCCGCCAGCGCCACCAGCCCGAAGACCAAGACCACGGCGAGGCGCACGGCGAGTTGGCTCGAGGTCTCGAAGGTGCGTCCACCAGCGGCCACCCCTTCCAAGCCGAGCGCACCGCCGCCACCCCCGTGACCACCGCGAGGACGACGAAGAGGACGAGGACCAGCGCCTCGTGCAGCGGGTTGGTGGTCGAGAGGATCAGGGTGATCAGCAGGATCGGCCCGAACTCGCCGATCGCCCCGGCGGCGAGGAGGTAGGAGCCGAAGCGTGTGCGGAGCTCCCCGGCGTCACGGAGGATCGGGATCAGGGTGCCGATCGCGGTGGTCGCCATCGCCGAGCCGGTATAGAGGTAGGAGAGCACCACCCCGGCCGCCGCCAGCGCCCCA
This sequence comes from Solirubrobacterales bacterium, assembly GCA_050697055.1. Lineage (GTDB taxonomy): Bacteria > Actinomycetota > Thermoleophilia > Solirubrobacterales > 70-9 > CAVVYV01. Next base: position 8,922 of record JBOGZE010000043.1, on the reverse strand, counting down.
CCGATCCCGTAGGCGAGCACCAGCGAGATCACCCAGCCCGCCAGGGCGAGGTTCAGTGGCTTGCCCCTGATCCGGTTGTAGTCGATCTCGTAGCCGGCGAAGAAGAAGAGCATCCCCAGCCCGAGGTTGCCGAGGAAGTCGGTGGTCGGGTCGACCTCGGCGATCCCTGCCACCTCGGGGCCGACGACGATCCCGAGGAGCAGCTCGAGCACCACCACCGGGATTGTCAGCCGCGGCGCCAGCAGCATCGTGATCAGCCCGGCCAGCGCCGCCACCCCGACGATCACCAGCAGCGAGGTCTCGTCGATCGGCGCGGTCACCGCGAGCGTCGGCACGGTCGGCACTCTAAATCCCGCGACCGACGAGCTGGGCGGCGCGCCGGTCCCGGGCTAGCGGGCGGCGGGCGCCTCGTCCCCGTGGCGTACCAGGCCGCGGCCCTCGCCGTAGCCGATCGTCTCGTAGACGATCATCGCCCAGATCAGCACGCCCACGAGGGCCAGGATCGCGAGCGCGGGGAGCTCGGTTGCTGCCGGCACCAGCGCGAACAGCAACAGGGCGAGCGCCAGCCGCTGCCGGTTGATGGAGCGAACGTGGCGGTAGCGGAAGGCAACCAGCCCGAGGAGGTAGAAGGCGACGCCGCCGAGGAGCGCGAAGGCCGGCACCGTGTCGAGCGGGTCCTCGACGTGGCCGAGCGTCTTCTTCAGGCCGAGGGCGAAGAGAATGATCCCGGCCACCATCGGGAAGTGCAGGTAGGAATAGGAGTCACGCGCGAGCTCGTTGCGCTCGCGCCCCTCGGGGGCGCGGGCGAGCCGCCGGGCGGAGACCAGCGCGACGACGTCGAAGTAAAGCCACCACATCGCCGCCGCGAGGACGATCCCTAGTGCCGCCGCCGCGGCGATCCCCCAGGTGAGGCCAACCTCCGCGCCGACGCCGATCGCGACGATCGACTCGCCGAGGGCGATGATGATGATCAGCCCGTGGCGCTCGGCGAAGTGCCCGGGCACGAGCTTCCAGCCCTCGGACCCGAACAGGTACGGCCCGCTCATGTCGATCGCCAGCGCCAGCGCCCAGAGCGCCCCCTGGGCGAAGCCATCGAGGAAGGAGGCGCCGACCAGCAGCCCGACTCCAATCGCCGTGCCGACCGCAAGCCCCCAGACCGATCGGCGCAGCGCGGGATCGTCCCGGCTGGCCAGGGTGAAGAGCGCGATATGCGCGGCCCGGACCGCCCCGTAGGCGACCGCGAACTCGAGCGCCAGGTCCTCGAACGCCCCGGGGACGCAGATCGCCGCAATCAGGAGGCCGGCCATCGCCGCAAAAAGTGCGATCCGTACCGCGCCCTCCTCGGGATCGAGCACGCTGGTCAGCCAGGCGTACCCGACCCATGTCCACCAGAGCACCCCGAGCACCAGCACTCCCTGGGCGATCCCGCCCCAGGTTGGGTTGTCCGACATCAGCGTCGTGCACTGGGTGAACGCGAGCACGAAGACGAGGTCGAAGAAGAGCTCCAGCGGCATCACCCGGTCCTCCTGGCGGAGGGCAGCGCCCAAGCGCGGCGCCCGTGTCTCGCTTACCGTCGCCACGACCCAATCGTCCCAGAGCGTCCCGCTACGAGGTCAGGGGTTGCCGTGCCAGCGGTTCATGTGCTCGGCGTGGGTGCTCAGATACGCCCCCGGCTTGAAGAAGCGGTCGTAGAAGTCCAGGTCCAGGTGGTGAGCCTGGACGGCCTGGGATCTGGACGTCGCTCACATCGTCATGTAGGGCTCCTTGGCTGGCAGGTGGATGCGTTCGTCCGAGAGCCTGCGGATCTGAGCCAGCGGCCGACGGAAAGGTGCGTCCGGCCGCCCCGCTCGGGTAGTTCGCAATGTGTGGTGCGTAGCGCTCGTGGCGAGTTCCCCTGGGCCTTCGATTCCACCCTAGCGCTGGCGGGGCCTACACGCTTGCCCTGTCCCGTACTCAGGATTCCAGGCTGAACCCATGGTCGCCGTAGAGCTTCACGAAGCGCGCCGGCGTGACCCTCGCTCGGCGCTCCATCGCGCCTCCGCGTCGCTCGAACAGCGTGACCTCATCGCTGCCACCCGGCCCCATGGGCTGGACCAGCCGCCCACCGTCCAGGAGCTGGGCCACGAGCGGCTCGGGGACGCTAGTGAAGGCCGCCGAGACCACGATCGCGTCGAACGGCGCCCGCTCGGGGAAACCTGCGGTCCCGTCGCCGACCACCACCTCCACATTCCGGATCCCGTGACGGGCGAGGTTGCGCCGCGCCGCCTCCGCCAGGTCGGCGAAGCGCTCGATGCTGAAGACGCGACGGGTGAGCCGGGCGAGCAGCGCGGTCTGAAAGCCGTAGCCGGTTCCCACCTCGAGCACACGCTCGCTCCCCTCTAGCGTCAGCGCCTCGAGCATGCTGGCCACGAGGGAAGGCTGCGTCGTCACCTGGTCATGGGCGATGGGAATCGGCTCATCACGGTAGGCGCGCTCGCTGTAGGTGGGCGGCACGAACCCGGCTCGCGGCACGGAGGCGATCGCCTCGAGCAGCCGCTGGTCGCGGACGCCCTTCGCGCGCACCAGCTGAACAAGTCGTTCGCGGCCGTTCGGGGGCATCGTGCCGCTCTTGCCCGAGCTAGGCCAGGGCCGCCGCCAACGCCTCCCCGTGGGCGCGGCTGCGCGGGTCGAGCCGCTCGAGACCGAGCTCCTCGGCGATCAACAGGGCGTGCTCGTACTCGGCCCCGCTGACGCCGCGGTCTATCTCCTCGAACCGCCCGTCCCTGCCGACCTTGCCCGCCGGGTAGTACTGAGCCATCAGGTTGACGTAGGTGCCTGGGCCAAGCTCCTCGGCGACGAAGCGGAGGATCGCCTCGGTCTCCTCGACCATCCCCGGCATCAGCAGGTGGCGGACGATCAGGCCCCGCCTCGCCATCCCCCGATCGTCGAGCACCAGGTCGCCGACCTGGCGGTGCATCTCCCTGACGCTCTGCCGCGCCACCTTCGAGTAGTCGCGCTTGGCGAGGTAGCGGCGCGCCCGCTCCTCGCTCCACAGCTTCAGGTCCGGCATGTAGACATCGACGATCCCGTCCAGCAGGGCGACGCTCTCCGGGCTGTCGTAGGCGCTCGTGTTGTAGACGATCGGCAGACGCAGCCCGCGCTCTGCCGCCACCGGCAGAGCCTCGAGGATCTGAGGAACCACGTGCTCCGGGGTGACCCAGTTGATGTTGTCGCAGCCGATCCCCTGCAGCTCGAGCATCATCTCGGCGAGCCGCTCCGGCGGCGCCGGCTCACCGTTCACCCGCCACGAGATCGCGTTGTTCTGGCAGAAGACGCAGCGCAGGTTGCAGCCGCTGAAGAAGATCGTCCCCGAGCCCTTGCGCCCCCGGAGGCAGTCTTCCTCGCCGAAATGAGGGAAGTGGGAGGCGACCACAGCGTGGCGTCCGACGCGGCAAAGCCCCACCTCGTCCTCGAGCCGGTCCACCTTGCAGAGCCGCGGGCATACCCGGCAGCGCTCGCGCAGCAAGTCGGTCGCCAGCTTGGCCCGATCGGCCAGCTCTCCAGAGCGGTACAGCGCCAGGTAGGGGGGCTCCCAGTCCGGCATCTTCTCCGTTATATCGGCTTGGGTTTCGCTCGGTCGAGACAGCCGTAGAGCGCGTCGCGCAGGGCCTTTTCACGCGGGTCGTCGTTGAGATGGAAGCCGAGCCGGTTCATCACGTAGGCGAAGGCCACCTCGCGGTCGGGGTCGGCGAAGCCGAAAGACCCCCCGGCGCCGGGGTGGCCGAAGGCGCGCCGGCTTGAGCCGAAGCGGAATGGCCCCAGGGGCCGCGCGAAACCAAGGGAGAAGGCGGTGTCGACCTTGAGCACCTCGTCGTGCCATCCGCGGGACGGGGGACGGGGGAAGGCGGTCAACTCCTCGATCGTGTCGGGGGTGAGACCGTGTCCCCGCTTGGGTGCGGCGAAGGTCGCGTAGGCGCGCGCGAGGTCGCGTGCAGCGGCGATCGCACCTCCGGCCGGGAACTCGACGGTGCGGTACTCGCGTCGGTCGAGGTCGGCGGGGGCGCGCAGACGCGGGTTGGCGAAGGTCCGGAAAGTGACCGAGCGGGGGTTCGCGAGCGCCAGCGCCATCCGTGGCGGGATGTGTCGCAGGCCCGAGAGCGCTCGCAGCGGAGAGCTGCGCATGATGCGCGCGAGGCGCTCTTCTCCGACCGAGGCCGGCAACCCGAAGTGGATGTCCAGGCCGAGCGGCGCCGCGATCTCCTCGGCGAAGACCCGCCCCAGTGTGCGCCCGGACGGATCGATACGCCGAATCAGCTCCCCCTCGTACCAGCCGAGGCTGATGCCGTGGTAGCCATGGCGGGTGCCGGGCTCCCACAGCGGGCGCTGGCGGGCGATCACCGCGCCGAGGCGATCGAAGTCCTGCAGCAGCGGCGGGTCGAGCGGCTCGTCGATGATCGGCAGGCCGGCCTCGTGAGCGAGCAACTGGCGAACCGTCACGCCGGCCTTGCCCGCCTGTGCAAACTCCGGCCAGTAGGCGGCGACACGTTCGTCGTAGTCGAGCCAGCCATGCGAATGGGCGAGCGCAAGCGTCATCGCCGCAAGCCCCTTCGAGGTCGAGTAGACGAGGACCAGGGTGTCCGCCTCCCAGGGCGCGCCCGTGCGAGCGTCGCGCACGCCTCCCCACAGGTCCACCACCTTCTCGCCGCCGCGGTACGCGGCACAGGCCGCGCCCAGCTCGCCACGCTCGGCGAAATTTCGCTCGAACTCCCGTCGGACCGGTTCGAACCCGGGCGCGACGACACCCTCGATCATTGCTGCCACCCCTCTAGCCGCAGAAAATGCGATCACCTCAGGACGGGTACGGCTGGACGACCGTCGACTGGAGAGGGCATTCCGGGGGCTCTTCTACTGACTGGAACGTCGCTAGGCTCGTACCGATGATAAGCACCAACCGGTTCAAGAACGGCACCCACATCGAGGTCGACGGCAAGGTCTTCCGGATCGTCGAGTTCCAGCACGTGAAGCCCGGCAAGGGGGGTGCCTTCGTCCGCTCGAAGCTGAAGCGGGTGGAGGACGGCGCGGTGATCGACAAGACCTTCAAGGCCGGGGAGAAGTTCCGCCCGGTCCGGACCGAGACGAAGAAGATGCAGTTCCTTTACGAGTCCGGGGACAACGCGGTGTTCATGGACAACTCGAGCTACGAGCAGACCGAGATCCCGAAGGCCGTGGTCGGAGAGGCGCTGCAGTGGGTACCGCCGAACTCCGACATCGACTTGCTCCTCGTCGACGAGCGGCCGACGGGAGCGCAGCCGCCGAGCGCCGTGGAGCTGGCGGTGACCCAGACCGATCCCGGCCTCAAGGGCGACACCGCCTCGGGCGGCGGCTCGAAGCCCGCCACCCTCGAGACTGGGGTCGTCGTCCAGGTGCCGCTGTTCATCGACGAGGGCGAGCGGGTCCGCGTCGACACCCGCACCGGCGAGTACGTCTCCCGGGCGTGATGCGAGGGGTGCGCGGCGCTCCGGGCCTCCAAGGGCTTGTGCCCTGCAGGTAGCGCGCCCGGTTGATGTACTGATTCGGTGCGTCGCTCGGACCAGAGAAGGGACGCGGTCTTCGCCGGCTACCAGCACGAGATCACCGGCCGGCCCCTCGAGGAGATGCTCGAGGGAGCGAAGCCGTTCACCCGAGAGCTCGCCGAGGGGGTGGAGGCGAACCGGGAGGAGCTCGACGGCCTGATCGCGCGCCACTCGCGGGGCTGGTCGCTTGAGCGGATAGCGCCGCTGGAGCGGAACATCATGCGGGTCGCCCTCTATGAGGCCCTCCATCGCGAGGACATCCCGGTCGAGGTCGCGATCGACGAGGCGGTCGAGCTGAGCAAGGAGTACTGCGGGGCCGAGGCGCCCGGCTTTGTCAACGGCATCCTCGGGGCCGCGCTCGGGAATCCGGCGTGAGCGAGCGCCTCGACGGCGTCGGGGCGCTCCTCCTCGACCTCAGCGGGGTCCTCTACGTCCAGGAGGAGGCGGTGCCCGGCGCCCGCGAGGCGCTCGAGCGCCTGCGCTCCTCCCGACTCGGGATCCGCCTGGTCACCAACACGACGATGCGCTCTCGCCGCCAGATCCTCCAGCGGCTCGAGCGGCTCGGGCTCGAGGCGGAGCCCGAGGAGCTGCTGACGCCAGCGGCCCTCGCCGCCCGCCGCTGCCGCGAGGCGGGCCACAGCCGGGTCCACCTGCTGGTCGCCGACGACTTGCGCGAGGACCTGTCGGAGCTGGAGGAGGGCGAGGGAGATGTGGACGCCGTGGTGATGGGCGACCTCGGCGAAGGATTCACCTACGAGGTCCTCAACGAGGCCTTCCGCAAGGTGCGGGCGGGAGCCGAGCTGATCGCCCTGCAGAAGAACCGCTACTGGGAGACCGCCGAGGGGCTTTCGCTCGACGCCGGCCCGTTCGTCGCCGCGATCGAGTACGCGGCCGATCGCGAGGCGGTGGTGGTCGGCAAGCCCTCGGAGGCGTTCTTCGAGCTGGCGCTCTCCGACCTCGGGGTGGAGCCTTCCGCGGCGGCGATGGTCGGCGACGACGTCGAGGCCGACATCGGCGGCGCCCTGGACGCGGGGATCGCGGGCATCCTCGTGCGCACAGGTAAGTACCGCGAAGAGGACGTCCGCGCCTCCGGGATCGAGCCGACCGCGACCGTGGACTCGATCGCCCAGGTGCCCGGCCTGCTCGTCTGACTGATCAGAAAGCAGGCGGGCCAGCGACCAGTGGGCCCGCTCGATCGACTACCTTGGCCGCAATGGAGCAGAGCGCGCCGGATCTGGAAGCGGTAACCGCACGGCTGGAACGGATAGCCGACGAGCTCGACGCGGAGCCGCGGGACGATCGCGCCGCGGAGCTGGTGCGGGAGGCATCGGAGCTCGCCGCCCAGGCAGGGCGAGCGGTCGAGAGCGCGCTGCAGGCGGCGGCCGAGAGTCGCGACGCCTGATCGACCCGATGGGTGAATACCCCGAGGATCTGCAGGAGCTGGTCGACTCCTATCTCGAGGGACTCCGGTTCTCGGAATCTCCCACCACAGCCGGCCTCGAGGAGGCGATGCGCTACTCGCTGCTCGCCGGCGGCAAGCGGATCCGGCCGGTGCTGGCGCTGGCCACCGCTCGCGCGATCGGGCTCGACCCAGAGGAGGTCCTGCCGGCGGCGGCGGCGATTGAGCTGATTCACACATACTCGCTGATCCACGACGACCTGCCGGCGATGGACGACGATGAGCTGCGACGGGGGATGCCGACCTCTCATGTCAAGTTCGGCGAGGACGTCGCCATCCTCGCCGGCGACGGTTTGTTCGCCGAGGCGATGAAGCTCTTCAGCCAGCGACAGGAGGGAGATCCCGCGCGGGTGATTGCGGCCCTCGGCGAGCTGGTCACCGCAACCGGCGTTGGGGGCATGGTCGGCGGACAGTACGTCGACGTCACCACCTTCGATGTGCGGGACCCGGAGCGGGCGCGGCAGGGTCCGGCGCCCGATGCCGAAGGCCTGCGCCAGATGCACACGCTGAAGACGGGCCGGCTGATCGCGGCCAGCGTCGGCGTCGTACTTCAACTAGGCGATGTGTCCGAAAGTGAAAGAATCCCCTACCGCCGTTTCGCCGAAGAGCTCGGCGTGCTGTTCCAGATCGTGGACGACATCCTCGACGTGACCGGAAGCGACGAGGAGCTCGGCAAGCCCAGCGGCAGCGACGAGAGACACAACAAGCTCACCTATGTGAGCGCCTTCGGTCTCGAGAGGGCGAGGGAGTTGGCCTCGGAGTCGCACCGCAACGCTCGCCAGGCACTCGCCCAGACGGCGGCTCGAACAGACGATCTGGCCCGGATCACCGACTTCATCCACACCCGGCACACTTGATGAGCAAGAAGAACGCCAAGCCCTCCGACGACCCCAAGCGTCTGCTCGACTCGATCGAGGGCCCGGCCGACCTCGCCGGGCTCTCGGACGCCGAGCTCCAGGAGCTCGCCCAGGAGACCCGCACCCTGATCATCGACACGATCGGGGAGATCGGCGGCCACTTCGGCGCCAACCTCGGCACCTGTGAGCTGGCGGTCGCCCTCCACAGCCTGCTCGAGTCGCCACGCGACAAGATCCTCTGGGACGTCGGCCACCAGGCCTACCCGCACAAGGTGCTGACCGGCCGCCGCGACCGCCTCGACACGATCCGCAAGTACGAGGGCCTGGCGCCTTTCTGCTCGATCTTCGAGTCCGAGCACGACATCATGGGCGCCGGCCACGCCTCCACCTCGATCGGCTACGCCGTCGGCCTCAAGGAGGCGATGCGCCACGGGATCGGCGAGGACGGCAAGGTCGTCGCGGTGATCGGCGACGGAGCTCTCACCGGAGGGGTCGCCTACGAGGCGCTCCACCACGCCGGCGGCCTCCAGACCCCGATCGTGATCGTGCTCAACGACAACGGGATGTCGATCTCGCCGAACGTCGGGGCGATCTCGCGCTACTTCCAGCGGGTACGGCTGAACCCCAAGTGGTACGAGGCCCGGTCGAAGACCGAGGAACGGCTCACCCAGCTGCCCCTCGGCCTCGGAAGGCAGTTCGAGCGCCTCGGGCCCGAGGTGAAGGCGGCGATCAAGGCCTATTGGGCACCGGGGCTCTTCTTCGAGGAGCTGGACCTCGCATACGTCGGGGTCGTCGACGGCCACGACGTCGGCGCCCTCCGCCGGGCGCTGACCGGAGCCCTGGGGGCGGACCGCCCGGTCGTCGTCCACATCCACACGGTCAAGGGGACGGGCTTCGAGCCCGCCGAGGAGGGCGGGCTGGAGGGGATGGAGAAGTGGCACGCGGCGAAGCCGGGCTCGATCGTGGAGGGCAAGGTCGCGCCCAAGAAGCCGGCGAAGCCTCCCCTGGCGCGGGGCGAGATGGTCGAGGGCGCTCGTCCCAGCGAGCCCGAGGT
>JBOGZE010000042.1:0-4851 GCA_050697055.1 Solirubrobacterales bacterium | reverse complement strand
GGCAGGAGCAGGTTCGTCAGCGCGAAGTGCCCGAGGTGGTTCGTGCCGATCTGCAGCTCGAACCCGTCCTTCGTACGCCGCTCGGGAGTCGCCATGACACCCGCGTTGTTGACGAGGACGTGAAGGTCGCCCTCCCAGGCCTGCGCGAACGCGCGGATCGAGCCGAGGTCGGCGAGATCGAGTTGGCGCACCTCCCGCTCGCCCGGGATGGTGGTGGCCGCATGCTCGCCCTTGGCCGGGTCCCGTACGGCGAGGACGACGCCCGCGCCAGCGCGTCCGAGCTCGCGAGCGGCGACGAGTCCGATGCCGCTGTTGGCGCCCGTCACGAGGAAGGTGCGGCCATCGAGGCGGGGCAGGTCGGCGGCGGTCCACTTGCGCGAGGTCATGTCGGTCAATCTAGTCGGTCCGTCGCTGCGCAGGACGGTTTCGCTTTTCCAGAAGCGGGAGTCGCGATTCCGCTACTGACCCTGGGCGTGTCGCCTTCTGTAACGAACTAGGTGCTTGTACCGGCGATTCCGCCGCTTTTCGCTCGGCCTAGCTTCCGCAGGAACACCACCTTGCCCTGGCCGGGAGGCAGCCTCTTCTCGACGAGCTCGCGCCGGGAGGGTCCCTGGTGGTCAGGTCGATCGTTGGACATGACCAGATGGTCACAGAGGGTTTGCGGCTCTGCCGGTCCTCCTCTGCATGGAGGCTGTTGTGAAACAGCCTCGACGCGAAGTAGCAGGCATCTGGCCGAGGATTACCAGCGGGTCCAGGAACGTGGAAGGAAGAACGCGAGGATTGACCGCCGCCCACATTTTGGACATCGGTGCAATGGCTCGACCGCAGTCCCGCAACGCCGGCACGCGGCCTTGTACTTGACGACTCCTTTCACCTGGCCGAGTCTAGGTCCCCACGTTCCTGCTTTTCGCGCGGGGCAGCAGCAGGGTTCACTGCACCGCTCGGCCCGGTGCGCGACCCGATCCGGCTAGCAGAAAACCGGCCGCGATGATCAGCAGCGGTCCAGGCACGTACCAGAGCCGGCCGACGGTCGTGAAGCAGACCAACGCCGGGAGCAGGATCGCCACGGCGAGGGCGACCCGCATCCGGGCCGAGATCGTGGGATTGCGATGCGCGAACACGACCGCCGCCAGGGCGATCAGGCTGAGGGCGATCGTGATGATCCCGAGCTGTACCGGATGGAGCTTGCTGCCGGTCCACTCGGGGATTTCGTTGCCGAACCCCCACTGAGCGATCCCGGCGACGACCCCGAGCGCCGCGCCGGCGACTCCGGCCAGGTATGCGTAGTTGCTCATGCCCCCGTCGCCGCGCCGCGCGAGAGCTCTTTCGGCTTCACCAAGGACACCAGCTCGGCGCTCCCGGGCGCCAGCTCGCGCCAGGTTCCGTTGAGCGCCAGCGTTGCCAGCGCCGCGGTCGGAAACTTGCTCCTCAACCGCGGGATTTCAGAGCCGGCGCCGGCGAGGCTCAGGGCGAGGTCCTGGATCCCGGGGTTGTGGCCGATCAGCATCACGGACTCGACCTCGTCCGGCACCTCGTGCAGCACCTCGAGGAGGACGGGCGCGGAGCCCGCGTAAAGCTCGGGCTCGATCTGGACGTCGGGATTCTTCCCCAGGCCCAGCGCGAGCCGTGTCAGCGTCTGGCGGGTGCGCCTCGATGGCGAGCACAGCACCAGCTCGGGGGCGATCCCCTTCCGCCCCAGGTGCTTCGCCATGACCTTGGCGGCGCGGCGACCGCGAGGCGCCAGTGGCCGGTCGGGGTCGGCAAGCGTCGGATCGTCCCAGCTCGACTTCGCGTGGCGCAGGAGATAGAGCCGTTTCATTCCCACCTGGAGAATGCCGAGAGCGGGCAGCCGATACGAGCAGCAGCGCCTACTCGAGGGTCCAGCCGAAGTAGACCTCGGTGCGGGCGATCTTGTCCTCGTCGAAGGTAAAGACCTCGGTGTTCCGTCCCCTGCCGCCGCCGGAGACGTTGCTCTCGTAGGTGACGACCACCTCGTCGCCCGACTCGATCAGCCGGACGAAATCAAAGTCCTGGCCCCGCCCCGCCCCGGGCCAGCACCGCTCAAAGTAGCCGTCACGGTCGAGCTTCGGGTCCGGAGGGGCGGAGAACAGGAAGTCATCGCTCAGGCGCTGCTCGAAGAAGCTCCGGTCGCCGGCTGCAAATGCGGCATAGGGGTCGCGAACAATCTGCTTGCGGTCGGCGGCGATCAGCCGAGTCTAGTCTCGCCGCCTGCCGCAGTGCGGCGACCCCGCCAACATCGCGAGCACGGCACAGATCGCCGTGGGGCTCCCACCGCGACATCGCGATCAGCCCCGACAACGTCGACACCAGCGGCCACTACCTGATGATCAACGAGGACGGCACCGACAGCGGCCGTCGGGTGATGGATGAGAAGGGCCGTGACGGCAGCGTTTGGCGGTTCGACCTCGAGGACGGGTTCACCGGCGAGCGCATCGCCGAGCTTAACCCCCCGGGCCGGGACGGCGTCGCGATCGACCCGGGCACCTGGGAGACGAGCGGGGTCATCGATGTCTCCTCGCTGTTTGGCGCCGACACCTGGATCTTCGACGTCCAGGCGCACAGCCCGACGGCCGCGCCGGGGCCGAACGCGGTCGAGGACGGCCAGCTGGTCCTGATGAGGCCGGCGAATTGACGTCACCCCCGGCCGCAAGTTCGAACTCAGGCGCTGACGCGCTTACTGTCGTGCGATGTGACGCTGAATGTCATGCGATGTGACGCTGACGATGTGCTCGGGGTTGATCCAGACCGCGCAGTCCTCGCTGTCGAGGACACGGATCAACTCGCCCTCGGCCTTCTCGATCGCGGCCGCTATATCGTCCGGCGAAGGCTTGACCTCGAGCTCGTTGCCGTTGGCGAAGCTGATCGTCGTCTGTCTGTCGGCCATCGGTCCGTCGGGCGCAGTCTAAGTCCGCACTGCGCTCAGCGCAGGGTCGGCTCGCCGTTGCCGTTCATGCCCTCGGACGCTCCCGCCCGAGCTCCTCGCCCGCCGGCCAAGTCTGCGTCCCGGCACCGTGCGGGACGAGTCCGCCGTTCGCGGTCTCGCGCATCTGCCCGGACCTACTCGGGTGCGAACAGCTGGAAGAAGGGGGCGAAGGTGCCGACCAGGGCCAGCCCGACCAAAGCGGCGACGACGATGGCGACCCTGCCGAGGCCGACGTCCCTCCGGCGCAGCACCGCGGTGAGGACGCCCCAGCTAGCGAGAAAGCCGGTGGTTGCCCAGATCGTCTTGCCCGAGAGGGGACCGACCTCGAGGTCATACGCGAGCGAGTCGGCGAAGCTCTCGCTCGCCTCCGCCCAGATGGTCAGTGCCGCCAGGACGAGGGCGCCGACGGCCGCCGCCAGTAAAACAGCCGCGACGGGGCCGCTCGGCTTCATCTCGCCTGCTCGTGTCTCCATCACAGCACCGGCGCCTTCTTGGTGATCAGCGCCCCCAGGACTCCGGCGATGGCGGCGATCGCGAAGGCCGTGACGAAGCACGCAATCGCGATCTTCCTCGCGGTCTGATTCTTGATCAGGTCATCTCGGTAGTAGAGGACGACGAAGGCGGCCGCCGTGGCGAGCATCGGAGCGATCCAGGCGATGTGCTCCTTCCACTCCATCGCGAACTCGTGCCAGTCCTTGGTGTCCGGGTCGGCCAGGAGCTGGGACTTGGGGCTGTCCGGGGTCTCCTCCCGGTACCACGGATAGACGATCCACGTGCCGCTGATCACGGTCAGCCAGGCCAGGGTCGCCATCGCGACAGTGCCCAGCGCCAGCCGGCGCACCCTGTCCGCCACCCCAGCTGCGGTCGCGAACTCGGGCCGCAGGCTGTAGAAGCCGGCGATCCCGCCGGAGAAGGCGAGCAAGAAGGCGCCGCCGAGAATTAACCCGTGGATGAGCGCCCAGAACTCGCGTGTGCTCAGCTCCATGCCTCACTCCCACCTTATATCGAGGGTCTACTTGATCTGGACGCCGGAGATCGCCCGCGCGCTGCCGTCCGGGCCGCTGACCTTCGACGCCGAACTTGCCCCTGAGCTCCTCGGCGAGCTGTTCGCTGACGTAGAGGTCGAGCGGTGGGACGGCTCCGCTGCTTGAGCTCCCGAGCCGGCGTGCCGTGCTCGAGTACCTGATCGGCAAGGGCAGCGACCCCCAGAACGCGCGGATCGCGGCCGAGATCACGGACGTCCCGCTCTCGGTGACCAAGCGCGGCGCCCTAGCGTTCGCGCGCAGGCGCTGACTCGACCCCCACAGCGTTGCCGCGGGCTTTGGTTCCGCCACGGCCGCGATCACGCGGCACGTGACCGCCGCGTGACTGCCTCGGCCACCGGGCAGTCGAGGCGGCGCGACAGCGTCCCCTGCAATCAAACGAGTAGCGCGACCGACGCCGCCCCGCACGCTCGCTCCGGGACGAAGAGCAGCTGTGATAGCCCGGGCTGACCTGACGCCCGCTTTCGCGTGAGGGTGTCGCGCAAATGCCCCGAGATCTTGCAAGAGCGACCCCGCGGAGCCGCCGCGGGGTGGATCGGTGATCCTCAGGCCCCTGCCGGGGCCAATCCGCTGCGGTAGAGCTTCAACAGGTTGTGGGTGGCGGCTATAAGGCGCCATTCCGAGCGGGCAGCGGCCCGGCCTCTTCGTTTGAGGCGGTCGATCCGCCGGTTCGCCTTGATCTGGGCGAAGACCGGCTCGACCATCGGCATCCGCTTCGAGTAGAGCGCCCCGCCTCGCTCGGTGGCGAGCACCCTTCGCATGAAGTCGTAGGGCCCGCCGAGCCGGGTCTTCCGCGGCCGGTGGCGGGTGGTGTCCGGGGCGACGATCGGGATCACGCCCCGCTCCCTGAGCGCATCGATGTGC
>JBOGZE010000041.1:0-3397 GCA_050697055.1 Solirubrobacterales bacterium | reverse complement strand
ATCCAGGCGGTCGAGGGCATCACCCGGACCTTGACCTGCTCAGTGGTGCGGTTCTGAGCGCAGCCCGCTCGGGCGAACCGCAGCCCTCGCAGCAGGTCCGATGCGCCTATGTCTTAGAGAGTGTCGCTTCCGCGCCGGACCGACAATCACGTGGCCCCGATCCATTCAGTTGTCGACCTCCGGACATATCGCCCGCGGGACGCGGGCATCCGACTCGCCCACTTCCACGGGAGCCCGACCCTGAGTTTCGGCATCCCCTCAGGATCCTCGGGGTCGAAACCGCCAATCCACTTCCCATGATGGCTGATGGATGCCTCCTGCGATCCGGAGGTGAGACATGGGGCCGGTGTCGCCTGACAATGTTCACGAAACAGGTGTCTCGCCCTATGAACCAGTCCCGATCCCCCATCGCGGCCGCGGAGTCGCAGCAGGTGGGGCAACTCGAGAAATACCTGCTCACGGGGCCGATCCGGGATTTTTGTGCCCTACTGTCAACGACGCCCGAAAACTGACCCCCTGGCGACGGCTGAAAACTGACCCCCTCGCCATCATCTCCGATCATTCCTCCGTGCCCCCGGCTGCCGGCACGCGTCCGAGATCCCGGTCCTTCAGCCGGTAGGAGTCGCCCTTGAGCGCCACGACTTCCGCGTGGTGCACGAGCCGGTCGATCATCGCCGCGGCCACGACGTCATCACCAAACACCTCGCCCCACCGGCCGAACGGCTTGTTCGAGGTCACGATCAAGCTGGCCCGCTCGTAGCGGGAGGAGACGAGCTGGAAGAACAGGTTCGCCGCCTCGGGCTCGAACGGGATGTAGCCGACCTCATCGATCACCATCAGCGGGTAACGGCCAAGCCTGGTGAGCTCGCCCTGCAGCCGGCCGGCGGTGTGCGTCTCGGCCAGGCGAGCCACCCACTCCGCGGCCGTGGCGAAGGCGACCCGGTGCCCGGCCTGGCAGGCCCGGATGGCGATCCCGATCGCCAGGTGCGTCTTGCCGGTTCCCGGCGGGCCGAGGAACACGACGTTCTCCCTGGCCGCAACGAAGTCGAGCGTCCCCAGGTGGACGATCTGATCGCGCCGCAGCGACCGGGCGTGGTCGAAGTCGAACTCCTCCAGCGACTTGCGAGCCGGGAACCGGGCGGCCCGGATCCTTCCCTCACCGCCGTGGGATTCTCTCGCGGCGACCTCGCGCTCCAGGCAGGCCGCCAGGAACTCCTCGTGGGTCCAGGACTCGGCCCGGGCCCGCTCCGCCAGACGAGGGACGGACTCCCGAAGCGTCGGAGCCTTCAGCGCCCGGGTGAGGTAGGCGATCTGCGAGGCGAGATCCTTGGTCTTGGTCGCCATCACGCCACCCCCTTCGACAAACCGGGCTCTGAGAAGCCCTCAGAGCCGCTTTCCGAAGGGCCCGAATGCGAGGGACTTGGCAGATCCACCCCGAGTGCGCGGTCGTAGTCGGCGAGGGCGCGTTGCTCGACCTGGACCTCGGATCGCTGGACATGAAGCCTGCTCCGGCGCTCGCGCAGGGCCTCGGCCGCCCGGGCGTGCACCGGGTCCGTCAGGCTCTGATGACGCGCCCAGCACCTTGGGTGGTCGGCGACGAGCTTTCCCTCGCAGAGCACCCGAACCCGCTCCAGGTCCGCGGTGACCTCGATCAGGCGACCGATGACACCGGGGTGCACCGAGTAGTCGTTGGAGTCCAGGCGCACGTAGTGATCCCGGGGCAGGCGGATCCGGTACGACCACCCGGTCACCGGTGCGACGGGCGGGAGCGGAAGCATGGCGGCGCGGTCCATCTCGATCCGATCTACTGGCCGGCAGCCGATCCGCCGATGCACCCGAGCGTTCGCTCGAGGCAGCCAGGATGCGAGCTGGGTGTTGAAGTCGTTCGGATCACGGAAGGTGCGCCCGGGCAGGAACGAGGTCTCGAGGTAGCGATGGGCTCGCTCGACCAGGCCTTTGGCCTCGGGGTCGCCAGGTTTGCACAGCACGACCTTGATTCCGAGCGTCCCGCGGAAGGCCTGCGTCGCGGCCGTGAGCTCGACGCGTCGTCCCCGCCAGCGGCCGACGGCGCCCTCTCCGTCCCACACGAGCGCCTTCGGCACCGCACCGAGCTGCCGGATCAGCTCCCACTGGCCGGCGAACAGATCCTCGGTGCACCTGGACGGGATGAGCAGGCCGCCCAGCACGCGGGAGTAGCCCGAGACCATCGTGATCACCGGGGTCGTCCCTCGGCAGTTCTGCCCGGCCCCGAGCGGGATGTCCGCGTCGGGGAACCACAGATCGCACTGGGCGAGCTCTCCGGGCTCGTAGGTCGTCCTCGACGCGGGGTCCGGCGGCAGGTAGACAGGACGGAGCTCGCGGACCCGGTCCTTCAGCACCGTCATCGAGCGTGCCCACCCGATCCGCTCGGCGATCACCGTCGCCGGCATGTCCGGCCACTGCTTGAGCAACTCGTGCAGTCGCGACTCCACCGTATCGACGATCGAGCCGCCAGGGGCCCGCTCGTAGCGAGGCGGCCCGTCAGAGGCGATCGCTGCCTTGACCGTGTTCTTCGAGACCCCGAGAAGCCTGGCGATCGCCCTGATCGGCATCTGCTCAGCTCGGTGCAGCCTTCGGATCTCCGCCCAGTCCTCCACCCTCAGCACCCGCTTCCTCCCCGGCTCCGGTTTGGGAGCCAGGGTCACTGGAGGGGGTCAGTTTTCAAGCGTCGCTGAGGGGTCAGTTTTCACGCGTCGCTGACAGCGTGGTCCTCGAACTGCGCCCTGGACGTGTCCGCCTCGTATCGAGACGCGGCTCTCAGCGTAGTCGGGGGGCTACCGGTCCCGCTCGGCCGGATCGACCGCGCAGGCCCGCTCGCCGAGGACGCGGCCGAGCCGTTCGCGGTGCCTGGCCACCCACCGGTAAGCCCGATCTGCCGTGCGAGGAAAGGCGGTTGCGATCGCGGCGATCGGCGCGCCGGCCGGCAACAGTCTCGCGAGCTGAGGGACGGCCGCGCCGCCTGAGTAGATACGGCCGTTGGGGGCCGCGAGGTGCCAGGACGCCATCTTCCGCTCGCGGTCCATCCCCATCAGAAGGTCGTCGGCCTCCTCGCTCTGGAGCGCGACAGGCCGCAGCCGGCCATGGCGGTCCCAGGCCAGGAGCTTGGAGAGCGACCACCGGCAGAAGCCGCAGTCGTTGTCGAAGAGGATCACCGCACGCCTCATTCCGCCTCGTCCAGCCAGTCGGGGCGCTCGCGACCTGCGCGTTGATGGAACTCCTCGACCACCCGGCGGGCCGCGTCGACCGCCCAACGTCCCGTCTCGACCGAGAGCATCTCGGGCCCCTCCGGCGGAGGGGTCGGCGAGCGGCGGTCGAGCCGCTCCGGCGGCCCGCTGAAGCCGGCGACCCCGTCCCGGAG
>JBOGZE010000040.1:0-19526 GCA_050697055.1 Solirubrobacterales bacterium | reverse complement strand
TCCCTGCACCGCTCGCGCCAGGGCGGGCACCTTTCCTCCGCCGTCGCCGTGCAGGGTGGCGTCGCTGGCGAGAAGCCCCTCCAGCGCTTCGAGGTTGCCCTCCTCGAACGCGTCGAAGAATCTGCTCGCGAGCCGATCGCGTTGCTCGCGCGAGGTCTCGAACCGGGGCTCACCTCCCTCGACGCGCCGGCGGGCCTTGACCGCGAGCTGACGGACCGCGGCATCGCTCTTGCCGAGGATCTCGGCGATCCGCGCGTGGGGGTACTCGAACACCTCGCGCAGGAGGAAGACGGCGCTCACCTCGGGCGAGAGCGTCTCCAGCAACCTCAGGAGGCCGACCGAGAGCGACTCGGCGATCTCGGCGTGGCGGGCGGGATCGGCGTCCTCGGCGGTGAGGATCGGCTCGGGCAGCCACTCGCCGACGTAGGTCTCGCGACGCGCCCGCGCGGAGCGCAGCTCGTCGATCGCCAGCCGCGTGACCACGGTGATCAGGTAAGCCTCGGGCGAATTGATTCGGGCGCCGGCCTCGACCTCGCGGTGGAGACGCAGGAAGGCCTCCTGGGGCCTACCGGGACGTTGAGATAGAAGACCGACTCCCACCCCGAGCGAATCGGTAAGCGCTCCGCCCACGAGCGGGCCGATCGCCACCGCGACGCCAATCGTCGCGCCGTACAGACCCATCGCCGTGCCACGCTCGCGGCCGGCTGTGAACTCCTGCGCGATCAGGGCCAGGGAGACCGCGAACATCACCGCGCCTCCGACACCTTGGAACGCGCGCGCCAGATTGAGAAAGGTCGGATCCGGCGCCAGCGCGCAGAGCAGCGAGGCGACCGAGAAGATCGCCAGCCCGGCCACGCAGTCGGCGGCGCCCAAACCGGTCGGCGAGCGAGCCGGCCGTCAGCACCAGCGCAGCGAGGGTCAGCGCGTAAGCGTCGACCACCCACTGAAGGTCGGAGAAGCTGGCGCTGAGGTCCTCGCGGATCGAGGGCAGCGAGACGTGGCCTCATGCCGTACCTCGGCTACGACCGTTCTCCCGGCTCCTCGGCCGGATCAGTGGACAGCCGGACTTCTTGACGGTCTACTGCAGCTGGGGGGCGGCCGTTGCCGCGAGGGATGGGATCGACGGTAGGCGCGACGGCGTGAGCGCCTCCATCGACGTGGATCAGCTCACCGCTGATCGCCCGCGACGACTCGGAGAACAGAAAACAGACGGCCTCGGCTATGGGTGCGGCATCGGCGGTGTCCCAACCGAGGGGGGCGGCGGCGTCCCAGCTGCCCGCCAACCGATCGAAGCCCGAGATCCCGCCCGCGGCCGGTGAGGAGATTGGGCCCGCCGAGATCAGGTTTACCCGGATCCCCCGGGGCCCGAGCTCTCGCGCGACGTAGCGGTTCACCGCCTCCAGCGCCGCCTTGGAGACTCCCATCCAGTCATAGGAGGGCCAGGCGACCGAGGCATCGAAGTCGAGTCCCACCAGGCTGCCACCTTCCGCGACGAGGAGTGGTTCAAGGTGCCGCGCAAGCGCCTGGAAGGAGTAGGCGCTGATCCGAAACGCCTGGGCGGCGCTCTCCGCAGGGGTGGTCATGAAGTGGCCGCCGATCGCGTCCTCGGGCGCGAACGCGATCGCGTGGAGGGCGCCGTCGAGGCCACCCCAGCGGCGATCGAGCTCTGTTGCCAGCCCGGCCAGGTCCGCCTCGGAGTCGATGTCGAGCTCGAGAACGTCGGCGGGATTTGGCAGGCGTTCGGCCGCGCGCTCGGTCATGCGGCGGGAGCGTCCGAAGCCGGTCAGCAGCACCTCCGCTCCGGCGAGCTGCGCCTCGCGGGCGACCGCGAAGGCGATGCTGCGGCGGGTGAGTACGCCCGTGATCAGCAGTCGCTTTCCGTCCAGCATCACGCGAGCAGCCTCCCGTCCTGGATCGGCGAGAGCTCGTCCTCCAGGGAGGTGGCGGCTCCCGCGCTGCCCGCCCCGTTCGACTCGGATATGGGCCCGCGCCGCCAGAGCACCACCAGGTCCATCCGGGCGACCAGCTCGTCGCCCTGGTTGACGATCCTGATGCCGAGGGTGACGAGGCCGGTCTCCCCGTTGAGCGGGCGCTTTTCGGTGACCTTGGCTCGCGCTCGGATCGTGTCGCCCAGTCCCACGGGTCGCTTCAGCACCGCGCCGTCGATCGAGCGCAGCGCCAGCACCACCCGCGGGTCGATCGGCAGCAGCCCGAGCGCGTAGGAGATGACCAGCATCCCGTGGGCGATCCGGCGCCCGAAGGCGCTCTCGGCGGCCCAGGCGGCGTCGGCGTGCTGCGGGTGCCAGTCGCCGGTCAGGGCCGCGAACGAGACGAGGTCGTGCTCGGTCACCGTGCGGCCCGAGGATTCCATCGCGTCCCCGGTCTCCAGGCCGTCGAAATAGGGCGGCGCCTCGCGCCACAGCTCCTGCGTCTCGCTCATCGACTCACCTCCGCTTGGTCGCCGTCAAAAACGGAGAGCGCCCAGATCAGGCGCTCCCGGGTCCCGCTGGACTCGATCACTTCGTCCACGTGTCCGCCCTTCGCGGCGACCTCGGAGCTCATGTGGTCGTCCGCATAGGCCGCGGCCAGCCGATCGCGTTCGGAGTCGGGGTCATCGGCGGCCTCGATCGCGCGGCGGTGGACGATTCCGACCGCCTGCATCGCGCCGAGTACGCCGATCTCGGCGCCCGGCCACGCTAGCGCGAGGTCGGCGCCCAGCTCGCGGGAGTTCATGGTGATGAATCCACCGCCGTACGCCTTGCGCAGGACCACGGTCACCTTCGGAACCCGGGCGGCGGAGAAGGCGTGCAAGAGGCCGGCGCCGTGGCGGATCACGCCGATCCGTTCCTGCTTGGTCCCGGGAAGGAAGCCGGGGGTATCGACCAGAACCAGGAGTGGCAGGCCAAAGGCGTCGCATCGGCGAACGAAGCTCGCCGCCTTCTCCGAGGCAGCGGCGTCGATGACGCCGCCAAGGTGGCGCGGCTGGTTGGCGACCACGCCGACGGGATACCCGTTGAGGCGCGCCAGCGCGGTGACCATGTTCCGGGCCCAGCGGGGCGAGAGCTCGACCATCGCACTACGGTCGCTGATGCAGCGGATCACCGAGCGGACGTCGTAGACGGCGCGCGGGTCGTCGGGGACCATCGCCCCTGGATCCCGGCCAAGCGGCTCCTCGGGCAGGATTGGGGCGGGCCGGCCCGCCGAGCTCTGCGGTAGGTGGGAGAGCAGCTCGCGAACTAGCTCGGCGGCGGCGCGATCGTCTTCGGCCACCAGGTCGCAGACGCCGTTGCGGGAGTGCACCCTGGTGCCGCCCAGCTCATCCATGCCGACGTTCTCCCCCATCACCTCCTCGATCACGGCCGGGCCAGTGAGGAAGAGTCGCGAGCCCTCGGTCATCACCACGAAGTCGGTGAGAGCCGGGGAGTAGGCGCCGCCGCCGGCTGAGGTGCCGGTGATGACGCTGATCTGAGGCACCCGGCCGGAGAGGGCGACGTGGCGGCGGAAGATGGCACCGTATCCACCGAGCGCGCCGGTGCCTTCGTCGATTCGGGCCCCGCCCGAGGCGATGAAGCCAACCACGGGCGCCTCGGCCCGGCCCGCGGATTCCAGGACCCTGACGATGGTCTCGGCCTGGGCGGTGCCGAGCGAGCCCCCGGCGAAGCCGCGGTCCTGGGCGTAGCAGTAGACCGGCCGCCCGGCGACCGATCCGGCGCCGGCGACGACGCCGTCGCCCGGTGACGACCTCGCCGAGCGCGACGCGACCCGGGTCCGCACGAGCTGCAGGGAGCCGGGATCGCAGAGTGCCTCCAGCCGCTCGAGCGGCATGAGCCGCTCGCGCTCACGAGCCTCCGGTTCGGGTGCGACCGCCAGCTTCACGCCGCCGCCTCGATACAGAGGACGACGTTGTGGCCGCCGAAGCCGAAGGAGTTGCTGATGCCCACCTGCGGAAAGCCGTTCAGCGGCAGGGGTTGGGCCTCGCCCGGGACGTAGTCGAGGTCGAGTCCCTCGTCCGGTTGTTCCAGATTGAGCGTCGGCGGGGCCATCCGCGCGCGAAGCGCCTGCAGGGTGGCGATCGCCTCGACCGCGCCGGCGGCACCGAGCAGATGGCCGATCGCGGACTTGGTCGACGAGGTCGGGACGGTCGCCGCCTCGGTGCCGAGCGCGGCCTTCAGGGCCTCGGTCTCGGAGCGGTCGTTCAGCGGCGTCGAGGTGCCGTGAGCGTTGACGTAGGCGAGGTCCCCTGGCTCGATCTCGGCGTCCGCCATCGCCTTGGCGATCGCGCGCGCCGCTCCATCGCCGTTCGGGTCGGGCGCGGTCAGGTGATGGGCGTCGGCGGTGGCGCCGTAGCCGGTCATGTAGCCGAGGACCGGGGCGCCGCGCCGCTCAGCCAATTCGGCGTCCTCGAGCACCAGCACCCCCGCCCCCTCTCCCATGACGAAGCCGTCGCGGCGGCGGTCGAACGGTCTCGAGATCCCGGTGTCCGAGGTGGCGCCCATCTCCGAGAAGGCGGCCATCGCCAGCGGGGTGATCGCCGCCTCGCTGCCTCCCGCTACACAGGCGATCGCGTCGCCGTGCTCGACCATGCGGGCGGCGGCCCCGACGGCGTGGGCGCCGGCGGCGCAGGCCGACACGGTGCCGAAGCACTGACCGCGGAGGTCGTGCTCGATCGCCAGGGTTCCCGCGGCGGCGTTGGCCATCATCTGCGGTACGCACAACGGGGAGACGGCGCCCTGCCCGCGATCGCGCAGGGTCGCGTGCTCCTCCTCGATCGTCGCCAAGCCGCCGATGCCGGTGCCGATCACGCAGCCCACCTCCGCCGGGTCGTACGAGCCCTCGCCGATCCCGGCCGCCGCGATCGCCTCGGCCGCCGCCACCAGCGCCAGCTGGGTGAAGCGATCGGTCCGCCGCGCCTGGCGGCGGGTGAGGTGATCGGTCGGCTCGAAGTCGGCGCAGCGGCCAAGCCCTTCCTCGATCCCCGACTCGCCGGCGACCCAGCGCGCGTACAGCGCCGGGGCGCCCACGCCGAGGGGCGTCACCGCTCCCACCCCGGTGATTGCGACCCTGCGGCTCATTGCTGGCGCTCGGTGACGAAGGCGACGACGTCCTGGACGGTCTCGATCTTGTCCATGTCGGCGTCGCTCAGCTCGAGCCCGTATTCGTCCTCGATCACCTGGGCCAGCTCGACCAGGTCGAGCGAGTCGATGTCGAGCTCCTCGAAGCGGGATTCGGGCTTGACGTTCTCGGGCTCCTCGCCGAACTCGACCAGCGCGGCGATCACCCTCTCACTTATCTGATCCTTGGTTGCGGTTGCCATTGCTCTCCTTTCTCGGTTAGGCGGACATGCCGCCGTCTACGGTCAACAGGGCCCCGGTCACGTAGGAGGCCTGCTCGGAAGCGAGGAAGCGGATGCAGGCGGCGACCTCCTCCGGGCGGCCGGCCCGCTGCGCGGGGATCGCGTCGAGCAAGCCGTTCGCCGACCCATTCGAGGAGATCTCCCGGGTGAGCTCCGTCTCGATCAGCCCAGGGGCGACTGCGTTCACGGTCACTCCCCGCCGCGAGACCTCGGCCGCCACGGTGCGGGTGAAGGCCACCAGCCCCGCCTTCGAGGCCGCGTAGTTCGCTTGGCCCGGGTTAGCTCGCTGCCCAACGACGGAGGCAACGTTGATCACCCGTCCGTTGCGCGCGCGCATCATCGCTCCGAGCACGCTTCGGGTGAGCCTGAAGGCGGCGGTGAGGTTGACGTCGAGGACGCGGCTCCAGTCCTCGTCGCGCAGCCTCATCGAGAGCGCGTCGGCGGTGACGCCGGCGTTGTTGACCAAGACCAGTACCGGTCCGAACTCCTCGCGGAGACGCGACAGCATCTCCTCGATCTCTGGCTCGCTGGCGACGTCCGCTCCCACGACCATCGCAGCACCCCCCTCCTCCCGAATCGCGGCAGCCACCCGTTCGGCGCCCTCGCGGTCGCGGCTGTAGTTGACGCCGACCGCCCAACCATCCTCCGCCAGCGCTCGAGCGGTGGCCGCGCCAATACCGCGGGAGGCCCCGGTTACCAGGGCGCAGCCCTGAGTCTCGGCGATCATGCCGTCCCCTCCCACTCGACGATCCCGGCGCCCCAGGTGAGGCCCGCTCCAAATGCGGACACCAGCACCCGCGAGCCATGCCGGAGGCGGCCCTGCGCCGCGGCCTCCGCCAACGCAATCGGGATGCTCGCGGCCGAGGTGTTGCCGTATTCGGCCATGCAATCGACGACACGGCCCTGTAGGAGTCCCAGGCGCTCGCCAACCGCGCCGATGATCCGCGAGTTCGCTTGGTGGTAAACGAAGAGATCGATCTCGCCGAGCGCGAGGCCGGCGTCTGAGACGACCTCCTGGGTGACGTCGCTCATGGCCGCGACCGCGGCACGGAAGGTCGCCCGGCCGTCCATTCGAACCAGGCGCTCCTCGTGCGAGGCCCGGATCAGATCGGCGCGGGCGCCGTCGGAGCGCAGCACGATCTCGCCAATCCGCCCTGGCCCGTCCATTGTCAGGACGGCCGCGCCGGCGCCGTCGCCAAACAGCCCGGCCGTGCGCCGGTCGGCGTAGTCGGTGACGCGACTCAGCACGTCCGCGCCGATCACCAGGGCGGCCCGCGCACGCTGCGCCTCGAGCTGCGCCGCCGCCAGCGAGAGAGCGGATAGGAACCCGGTGCAAGCCGCACCGACGTCGATGGCGCCGGCCGAGCCCACCTGAAGACGGTCGGCGACCAGCGGGGCGGCGTGTGGCTGCAGCTCGTCGGGAGTGAAGGTCGCGACCAGCACCAGATCGATCTCGGCCGGATCGGTGCGCGCGAGCAAGAGCGCGCGCGACCCCGCGCGCGCGGCCAGGTCGACCAGGCTCTCCCCCCCGACCACGCGGCGCCGGCGCACGCCGGTCCGGGAGGCGATCCAGTCGGAATCGATCCCCAGCGGCCGGGCGATCTGCTCGTTCTCCACCACCAGCGGCGGCAACTCAGCCGCGATCGCCGCCAACCCCGGCCCGGCCCCGCGGGCGGACGGCGTCGCGCCGGTGGCGGACGCGATCAACCCATCGGGATCGACCAGCCCGGCCTCTGTCCGCCAGGCGCCTGCGCGCGGTGAATCAGGCAAGGGCAGACTCCCGGCTGGCGATGGCCTCGACCTCGGCGTCATCGATCGTGCGGCGGACAAGCCCGGCCAGAACCTTGCCTGGACCCACGTCCAGATAGCGCGTCGCACCCAGCCGGCGAAGCTTTCGCATCACGCTGATCCAGCGGACCGGGCTGGTGAGCGATGCAGCGAGGCGTTCCCTGACGTCCGCGGCGAAGAACCCCGCCGTCGTCGAGGAGACCACCCGGGTCGGGGTCCTGCGGAAGTCGATCGCGTCCAGCGCCGCGCGAAACGGTCCGACCGCAGGCGACATCGCCTCGGTGTGGAAGGCGCCTGCGACCGCCAGGCGCTTGGCGCGGATCCCGTTTTGCTTCGCGGTCGCCTCGGCGGCGGCCACGGCTTGTAGCGGACCGGAAAGCACGAACTGCTCCGGGGAGTTCTCGTTGGCGACAGCGAGGCCATGGGATTCGGCCAGCGCTCTAGCCTGCCTGGGATCGGACCCGACCGCGAGCATCCCACCGGACGTTGCGGCGCGGGCCGCCTCGTCCATCGTCCGGCCCCGGGCAACGACGATGCGCAGCCCATCCTCGTCTCGGATCGCGCCCGCGGCGGCCAGGGCGCCGATCTCGCCGAGCGAGTGCCCGGCGAAGAAGTCCCCGGCGGGTCTCCCCAGCTGCTCGAAGCCCGCGATCGACGCGCAGTACACGGCCGGCTGTGCGTATCGCGTCCCCTCGGAGATCCGCACGAACGGGTCCTCTCCGACCAGCTCCGTGGCGAGCGCCAGCAGGTCCGGGCGGACCTCCGAGACGAGGTCCCGGCTGGAGGGATCGCCCACTCCCTGGCCAGGAAACAGGATCGCGGCCGTATGTTCGCTGGTGCTCATATCCCTCAACTACTCCGAAGGCCCGCCGGTGTGAAGGCCACGCGGAACGGGATCCCCTCATCGGGGGGGTGCCGGGGGACTCCCGGGGGGGCTTGCTCTGCCCCGCGCCTCTAGGGTGCGGCGGTGAGCCCGAGCCGCTCGGCGCGCTGCACGGCCTCCGCGCGGTTGCGGACGCCGAGCTTTCGGTAGAGGGCGGTGGTGTGATCCTTGATCGTGTGCGGGGAGAGAAACAGGCGCTCGGCAATCTCCCTGTTGGTAGCCCCTCCGCCGATCAGCTCGAGGACCTCGCGCTCGCGCTTGGAGAGGCCCGCCGGCGCCGGGTCCGCCTGGGGAGCGAACACGGTCATTCCCTTGCCGACCATCCGCACGGCACGAGTCACGTCCGCTGCGCTCCAGTCCTTGCTTACGAAGCCGGCGGCGCCGGCAGCCTGGGCGGCCTCCCGGGAGATCCAGCCCGCCCCCGAGATCAACAGGATCCGAGTCGTTGGTGAAGCCTCCTTGATCTCCTCACAGAGCTCTGCCCCGGACTCCTCTCCGAGGAAAAGGTCGATCAGGGCCACATGCGGCTTCAGGCGCGTCGCCAGCTCGATTGCCTCATCCGCGCACGAGGCTGCCAGGCAGCGCTGCACCCAGCGCTGCTCGGAGAGGAGGACCTTGAAGCCCCACTGGACTACGTCGTGGTCGTCCACGACCATCACGCGCATGCCGTCCTCGCCGTTCATCGCTCCTCGCCGCCGAGTGGCAGCACCAGGCGAACCCTCCATTCGCCGTCCCCGACCGGCCCGAACTCCACCATGCCCCCGTTCTGGATCGCTTCGAGCGCCGCGAGCCGCAGACCGATGCCGGCTCCGCGCGGGCCTTGCGCCGTCCCCGCGGAGCCGTCGTTTCTCACCTCGACGAAGAACATCCCGCCCGCCTGCCCGACCTGAACCGTGAGCTGCTTGGCGTCCGAATGCTTGTCGCAGTTGCGTAGCGCCTCGGCGAGGACGGCCTGTGCCAGGGGCTCCATCTCCTTGGGGACCTCGACGCCGGCTTGCCAATCGACCACCAGGGAGAGATGATCGTAGTGCCGGCGCAGCCGCTCCAGCTCCTCCCTCAGCGTGGAGCCGGTGTCAAACGAGGGTGGCGCAAGTGGCCTGGCGACGGTGGCGCGCATGTCGGCGAGCGCCTCCTGGATCTCGACCGCGCAGCGCTCTCGCTCTTCCTGGTTCAGTTCGTGCTCTGAGCCGAGCGCCAGTGAGACTCCAAAGAGGCGCTGGACGACTCGTTCGTGGAGCTCCCTGGCGAGATCGAGCCGGGCGGAAAGCTCGCGCGCACGGATCGTCTGGCTTACGCCCAACCGGGTGCTCGCGGCCAGCGCCGCCGCCTTGCCGAAGGCGAGCATCGTCTGTCGCTCGTGTTCGGTCAGCGAGAAGCGGCCGCCGCCCCGATCGGCGAAGATCACCCCCAGCCAGCGGCCCGCCGCGGAAACGGGCGTACAGGTGAGGGTGGTGATTCCGGCGAAGTCGGCGTAGCGGGCGGGTACGTGCTCTTCGAGGTCTTCCGAGACCTCGACGACCCGGTCCTTGGCCAGGGCGATCTGCGCCATCGGCGTCTCCTCGAGAGTGCCGTAAATCTGCAACAGCACGGCCGGGTCCACCCCATGGCTTCCGACCGGAACGACCAGCCTGCGAGCCTCGTCGTAGAGGACCAGGCCCGCCCGTTCGAGCGAGGCCAGCCGGCATAGCGCCTCGCAGAGCCGGTTGAAGAACGGCGTCCCCGTCGACTCGAACTCGTCGTCGAGCTCGGGCAGGAGCCCGGCGATGACGTCGAGCGCCTTGCTTTGGGATGGGGCGGTGGACACGGTCACGCTGTTCTCTCCTATTGCTGCCGGCCGATCACGTACAGAGCGCTACCCCCGCTCGCGCGACATGGTTACGCGCGGGACGCCGCCGTGGTCACCGTCTCCCCCCGAATGGGGGGTGCCGCTACCCGGCCACCTGTGCCGGTACCTCGATCTCCCGCTTCAGGATCTTGCCGGTGGGGCCCTTGGGGAGCTCGTCCACGGTCCAGATCACCCGCGGGTATTTGTAGGCGGCGACCTGGCCCTTGACGTAGTCGCGGATCTCGTCGGTCGTCGCCATCGAACTTTCGTTCAGGGCGATCGCGGCGCCGACCTCCTCGCCCAGCTCGGGGTGGGGGATGCCGACCACCGCCGCCTCGCGGACCGCGGGATGTTCGTAGAGGACCTCCTCGACCTCGCGCGGGTAGACGTTGTAGCCGCCCCGGATGATCAGGTCCTTCTTGCGATCGACGATGAAGAAGTAGCCATCGGGGTCGACCTTGGCGATGTCGCCGGTCTTGAACCAGCCGTCGGCGTCGATCGCCTCGGCGCTCGCCTCGGGGCGCTTCCAGTAGCCCTTCATCACGTTGTGGCCGCGGATCACGATCTCGCCCGGTTCACCCGTGGGGACCTGGTCGCCGGTGCTGTCGATCAGCTTCATCTCGACGCCGGCGATCGGGGTCCCGATCGAGCCCGGCTTGCGCTCACTGTCGGGGTGGTTGAAGGAGGCGACCGGCGAGGTCTCAGAGAGTCCGTAGCCCTCGAGAATGATCGCGTCGAAGGCCTGCTCGAAGCCGCGCATGACCTCGAGCGGCAAAGGCGCGCCGCCCGACACGCACAGCCTCAGCGTCGAGAGGTCGAATCGGTCGCGGTCGGGATCGTTGAGCAGCGCCGCGTACATCGTCGGCACTCCCTCGAAGATCGTCACCCCATCGCGGGCGATGATCTCCAGCGCCCTGCCGGGGTCGAAGCGCGGGATCATCGTCAGGCAGGCGCCGGCAGCCGCGGCGATGTTCATGCCACAGGTCTGGCCGAAGGAATGAAACAGCGGCAGCGCGCCGAGGATCACATCGTCCTCGCTCGCCTGGATCAGCGTCTCGTGCGTGACGTCGACGTTGCGGGCGAGGTTCGAGTGGGTGAGCTCTGCTCCCTTTGGCTGGCCAGTGGTGCCCGAGGTGTAGAGGATCACCGCGGTGTCGTCCCCGGCACGCTCGGCGTCCTCGTCACGTGGCTCGGTGGCGGCGAGGAGCTGCTCGAAATCACCGGGCCTGACGAGCACGCACTCGGCCCCAGCCTCGTCGGCGCCGACCTCCGCCGCGGCGGCGAAGTCGTGCCAGGCGAAGACCGCCTTCGCCTCGGGGTCGGAGAGATAGAAGGCGGTCTCACGCCCCTTCAGCAGCACGTTCATCGGCACCACCACTCCACCGGCCCGCAGGACGCCGAAGTAGACGACGGGGAAGTAGGGGACGTTGGGGAGCATGATCCCGACCCGGTCGTCGGGCTCGATTCCCATCGCTACGAGCAGGCCGGCGACGCGGGCGCTCGCGTCGTCGAGCTGGGAGTAGGTGAGCTCCAGGTCGTCGAGCTTCAGCGCCATGCCGTCGGGCTGCTCGGAGGCCGTCCGAACGAGGTTCTGTGCGAGGTTCATCCGTCTCTCCTTGGTCTCTCAGTTCGCGAGCACATAGGTTCCGGGAGCCCTTCCCCGCGGTTTGAACTTGTCGTTGCCGAGCTCGGCGGGCGCGTCGTGCATCGGGCCCGAGCGCTCTCCGAGCCAGTCGTTCCAGTCCTCCCACCAGCTCCCTGGGCGCTTCTCGGCCTCGGCGAGCCACCGCTTCGGGTCTTGGTGGTCGCCCTGCTCGGCGATCCGGTAACTGGCCTTCTCGTTCCCTGGCGGGTTGACGATCGCGGCGATATGGCCGCTGGTCGAGAGGGCGAAGCGGACGTCGCCGCCTAGCATCCGAGTGGTGCGCTGGCAGTTCTCCCAGGGCGTGATGTGGTCGGTAACCCCGGCGACCACGTAGCTGTCGACGGTCACCTGGCCGAGGTCGATCGGCGTATCGAGCAGCTCGAGACCGCCGGACTCGACCAGCGGGTTGTCGAGCGCGATCTGGATGAAGTCGCGGTGCAGGCCGGCCGGCAGGCGCACCGTGTCCTGGTTCCAAAAGAGGATGTCGAAGGCGGGCGGCCGACGCCCGAGCAGGTAGTTGTTGACGACATACGACCAAATCAGGTCGTTGGGGCGAAGCCAGGCAAACAGCTCCGCCAGCGCCGTGCCCTTGAGGTAGCCCTTGCGGGCTGAGGCGGCGAGCGCCGCCCTCGCGACGTCGCGGTTGACGAAGGCGCTCGCAGCCCCCGCTTGCTCGTTGTCGAGCACGCAGACACCAAGGGTGAGGCCGGCGAGGCGGTCCTGCTTGCCCCTCGCGACGAGGTTACCCGCGACGCAGGCGCCGGCAATCCCGCCGCCGCAGAAGGCGAGCAGCTGGGCCTGTTCCGAGCGGCCCACCTCGCAGGCGGCGTCGAGCGCTGCGAGGATCGCGTCACAGTAGGTGTCGAGCCCCCAACTTCCATGCTCGGCCTCGGGGTTGCGCCAGGAGATCGCGAACACCTGCTGCCCCTGCCGAACCAGGTACTCGACCAGGCTGCGGCCGGGTGAGATGTCGGCGACGTAGAACTTGTTGATCATCGGCGGCACGAGCAGCAGCGGCGCCGACCGGACCTGGTCTGTCTGCGGCGCATACTGGATCAGCTCAAACGCGTCCTCGCGGTAGATCATGGCGCCGGGGGTGGCGGCCAAGTTCCTGCCGAGCTCGAACTCGGAGGTGTCGACCATCGACGGCAGCCTGGGTGGCGTGCGCATGTCGGACGCGAGCTGCTGGGCGCCGCGGACCAGGCTCATCCCGCGCGTCGAGCGCGCCGCCTTGATCGCAGCCGGGTTCGACCAGAGGAAGTTGGTCGGTGCCAGCGCGTCACGGAGGTTCTCGATCGGGAACCGCACGCGGCGCTCGGTCTCGAGGTCCAGCTCGGCATCGCTGATCAGTCTGTCGGCCGTCTCGCCCATCGCGAGGTATCCCTGCATCAGGCGGCGGAAGACCGGGTTCTCATTCCATGCGGGATCACTGAAGCGCCGGTCGCCGCGCGGTGGCGAGACCTCCGCGGCTCCCGCCGCCACCCGGCCAAGCTCGCGCCCGAGCCCCGTGACCCTCCGGGCGACCTTCACGGGGCGCCGCGCGAGCGAGGCGCCCAGCCTGAGGGTGGCGTCCGCCGCGAAGAAACGCTGGCGCGGGCTGTACGTGGCCTCGGTGAGTAGCACGTCCAGGGGCGCGCTCAGATCGCGATGATCCGGGGCTCCATTCGCCCCGGCCGCCTTCGGTGTCTTGCTCGTGGTCCTGGCCATGATCGATCTCCTCCTGGTCTCGTGCTCCTACGCGAACGCGCTGCAGCCGGTGATGTCCCGCCCGACCACAAGCGTCTGGATCGTCTCCGTGCCCTCGAACGTGAAGATCGCCTCCATGTCGGCCATGTGGCGGATCACGTGGTGATCGAGCAGGATGCCGTTGCCGCCGAGCAGGTTGCGCGCCTCGGCGACCACCGTACGCGCCTTGAGCGTGTTGTTGAGCTTGCCCAGGGCGGCGATCGTGTCGGAGAGCCGCTCCTCCTCGGTCAGGCGCGCGAGGCGCAGGCAATAGAGCTGCATCGCGGTGACCTCGGCCAGCATCCGCACCAGCTTCTCCTGCACGATCTGAAGGCTCGCCAGCGGCTTGCCGAACTGCTCTCGGGTCCGCGCGTAGGTGAGCGCTGCGTCGTAGGCGGCGACCGCGTGGCCTAGCGCGGCGTAGGCACAGGTAATGCGGGTCGCGGCCAGCACACGGCCGGTGTCCTTGAAGGTCTCCGCCCCCGGCAGCCGGCTCTCGGCCGGGATTCGGACGCTATCGAGGTGGATGTCGGCGTTCCAGATCGCCCGCACCGAGGCCTTGCCCTCGATAACGCTCGCCTCGTAGCCGGGCGTCGGCGGCTCGACAAGAAAACCCTTGACCTGGCCGTCGTCTGCGTCGCGGGCCCAGACCACGACCACGTCGGCCACGGTCCCGTTCCCGATCCAGCGCTTGGCCCCGTCGATCACGTACTCGTCGCCCTCCCGGCGCGCCATCGTCTCCAGCGCCACCGAGTCTGAACCGTGGTCGGGCTCGGTGAGCGCGAAGGCCCCGAGTTTCTCCACGCGAGCCATCCCCGGCAACCACCTCCGCTTTTGCTCCTCGGATCCAAGCATGTGGATCGCCCGCATCGCGAGCCCCGCCTGAACGCCGAGGAAGGTCCCGAGGCTGCCGTCGCCCCGGCTCAACTCCATGTTGATCAGGCCCGCGGCGAGCGGGCTCATGTCGGGGCAGCCATAGCCATCGAGACCGTCGCCGACCAGGCCGAGCTCGCCAAGCCGCCGGCAAAGGTCGACGGGGAACTCAGCCCGCTCCCAGTAGTCGTTGATGACCGGGAGCACCTCCTCCTCTACGAACGCTCGCGTCCGGGCAAGGTAGTCCAACTCCGCGGAGCTCAGGTCCTCGCGAAGCAGGAAGTAGTCGGTCCCCAGGGCCTTGCCGACGTCGATTCGGCCCCCCGACTCGGCTTGCGTAACGGTGGTTGTCGACACGCTCATCACCTCTCCTCCATCGTGTTTTGCAACCTACGCTCATTCTCCCCCGGGAACATCAGGTGCGGCCACAAGATCGAGCACCGTCCCCTGTGAGAGGAGCACAAAGCGACGTACAATGGCCGCCGGTTACAGGGAAAATGGCGCACCCCGAAACCACAGCGGCCGTGAGCGCGACACAGGCACCACCGGGTGTCCTTCGTCTGGTCGAGGGCTTCCGGGAGCGCATCGAGGAGATCCTCGACGAGTCGCTGCGCGGGATGCAGGAGGAGATCCCCTCGTATCGCTCGGCCGATCCGGCGATGGTCGAGAGCGTCCGCGAGCACGTCAGGCTCCATTTCGACGCGCTCATGAACAGCCTCTCCGAGGATCGCCCGATCACCCGCGAGGACCTGCTGTTCGTCCGTCCGGCCGCCACCTATCGCGCTCGCTCGGGCGTGCCGCTGGCGGACTTCATGCATGCCTTTCGGATCGGCCAGCGCGAGATCTGGAGGGGGCTGTCGGCGGGGGTCATCGACGACGAGACGCGCGGGGCGGCACTCTCGGTCGTGGAGGAGGTCATCCAGTACGTCAACCTCGCCTCCACCCACGCGGCGGAGGTCTACGCCGAGGTCGAGGGGCTGCTGCAGGCGCAGGGCGAGCGGGTCAGGCGCGACCTCCTCGGAGAGCTCCTCGAGGGGCGGTCGCCCGAGCCCGGACCTCGCCTCGACGCCGCGCGCGAGGCCGGCCTCGAGCCGGCGGCCAGATGCCTCGTGATCGCTGCCGTGGCGCGCGCGGAGCTCGCTGACGAGCACGGCCTGCGGTCGGCCGCCAGCGCGATCGCGCGTGCCTGCGGCGGTGCCGTGACGCCGCTCACGGTCGTCCGCGGGGACGAGATCGTGATCGTCGCGCCGGGAGACGGCCGCGACCTCGAGGCGGTGAGCGAAGCCCTTCGGGCCTCGCAGGCGAAGCTCTCGGAAGGCGGGATCCCGTTGGCGATCGGCGTGAGCACGGTGCAGCGCGGGCTGGACCGGGTTCCCACCGCCTACCGCGAGGCCCGTGCCGCCCGCGAGCGTCTCGATGACGGCGGCGGCGTGGTGGCGCTCCTGACCCTCAGGGCCTTCGACTACCTGACCATGATCGGCGACGACACCGCGCGACGCCTGATCTCCGAGCCGGTGATGGAGTTCGTCGAGCGGGACCTCGCCGAGGGCGGCGAGCTCTCCCGGACCCTGCTCGCCTACGTCGCCGCGGACCTCAACGCCAAGGCCGCCTCCGAGCGGCTCCACGTCCACGTGAACACCGCCCACTACCGCCTCGGGAAGATCGCCGAGAGGACGGGTTCCGACCTCCGCAGCGTATCCGACGTGCTCGAGCTGTTGATAGCGATCAACCTCGCGCAAGGCGACATCGCGGCCTCCGCATGAAAACGACCCCGTCGCCGGGGTCGCTCTCGCCGCTTGATCAGGTCTGGGGGTCGAGCCGCTACGCGTACGGGGCGATGAAGAGGAACACCGCCGCGTTCGAGATCGCGATCGTCAGCATCAGGGCGCCTAGGGAGATCTTCTCCTGCGTCTTGGTCTGAGCCTTGTTCGTATTCATCGCATTCCTCCTGTGCCGGTTGGGTGCCGTCTCTTGCTGCGCGATGACAAGGTAGGCGCGACGGCCGCCCGCGTCGTTGGGTGCGGCGTGTGAACTTTCGCGGGCGCGCTTGTGTGGCGAGCACAACGGTGCCGACGGCTAGCACAGGGATACTGTGGGCGTGTTGTCGGCCGCAGCCCGAGACTCCGAAGCTGAGCGAGATGAGCCGCTCTGGTGGGGAAACCACCTCGGCGAGCTCCGCTGGCAGCTCGACGCCGCTCGCCTGCTCGCCCACCCGGTGCTTCGCGGCCGCGGGGTTCCGCGGGGCGACGGCCGCTCGGTCCTGCTGCTGCCCGGGTTCCTCGCGGGCGACTACACGCTCGCGCCGATGGCGATGTGGCTGCGAAGGATCGGTTACAGGCCAGCCCGCGTCGGTTTCCTGACCAATACCGGTTGCTCGGAAGAGGCCCTGGAGCGGCTCGAGGCTCGCGCCGACGCCCTGGTAGACGAAGGAGGCAGCCGCGTCGCGGTGATCGGCCACAGCCGCGGGGCGCACCAGGGAAAGGCTCTGGCGGCGCGCCGTCCGGAGCTGGTCTCGCACGTGATCGCGCTCGGCGGCGGCTTGAGCCGGCAGATGGCCGTCAGCGCCCTCACAGCCGCCGCGGTCGCGCTCGTTCGCGCCTGGCACAGACGCACGACCGAGCGTGAGCGCCACGGTTGTCTCGCCGAGGACTGTCGCTGCTCGTTCACCCGCGACTACTCGGCCCCCTTCCCCGAGAGCGTCAGGCTGACGAGCATCTACTCGAAAGAGGACGGCGTCGTCCGGTGGCAGTCTTGCGTGGTTCCCTACGCGGACAACATCGAGGTCCGCGGGACCCACGTCGGCTTGGCCCTGAACCCCGAGGCATACGTCGCGATCGCGACCTCCCTCGCCGCTCCCACGCGCTCGCTGATGGTCCTGCAACCACGCGTTTAGCTCGTCAGGACCGGCGCCCGAACGCATCTCTCCCAAGGCTCGAGCAGGCCGCGACCCTCTGCCGGGGGGAGCCCCCAGTCTCACCGATCCGGGTCTGCTCAGTCGGTCGGGGCCTCTCAGCGTGGTGAGTGGAGCTCAGTCCGCTCGACCCCCCGTGTCTGACGAACCGGGCGTGCTGGTTCTAGTCGGTGACGCCCCTGTGGCGGAGCTCCTCGCGCGCTGCGTCGGTCTTCGGGAGCCGATCGATGCCCATCGCGCGAAGTACTGGTGGCGCCTTGGTGAACTGAATATCGCGGTAGTCGACGACCTGTAGGTGGTTACCCCAGGGATCCAAGAAGTCGAGTGAGCCACTTGCCTGCACGCCGACGCCGGCCTGCTTGAGCGCTGCGCGGACGCCTTCCTTGTCGTCGACGACGAGCCCGAAGTGCCGTGCTTGGTCCGTAGGTTGGGTTCGCCCGGCTGCGAGCGCGATGAACTGATCGCCCATGTCGATGAAGGCCATCGAAGCGCCAGCCCGGCCGCGCAGCTCGAACTCGAAGAAGCGTCCATACCAGGCAAGCGCCTCCTCGACGTCGCCCACCTCGAGCGCAACATGGTTGATCCCGATGAGCCGCGCCATCGCACCCGACGCTAGCGGGTCACCTCGTCCGTCGGTGCGGCCTCCCTCGGGCCCAGCCGCGGCTCACAGGCAGCCCCCGCAGCGCCTCAGCGATGCTGGAGCAACCCGGTCACCGCCGCCGCCAGCCGCCTTCCCTTCGCGGTCAGTCGGTACTCGGTGTGCGGGGGACGGCCCGGGACGAGCCGCCGCTCGACTATTCCGGCGGCCTCGAGCTGCTCAAGCCTCTCCGAGAGCGTGGTCGGTGATATCCCGGGCAGCGACTGGCGAAACTCGTTGAAGCGCGCGGCGCCGCTGGAGCAGGCGTAGATCGTGCCCAGGGTCCCGCGGCGCTCCAGGAGGTCCGCGACGGCGCGGAGCTCGGAGGGAACCGGGGCGTAGTTACGACACCGTGGCGACATCGGCTCCGCGCCCAGCAGGCTCCAGTGCCTGCTCGAGCACCTCGTCGATGCTCATCACCGGATGGAAGGTCATCTGCTCACGGACCTCCTCGGGAACCTCATCGAGGTCGCCGCGGTTTCGTTCCGGCAGTATCACCTCGGTCAGTCCCGCCGCGTGAGCGGCGAGGACCTTCTGCTTCAGGCCCCCAATCGGCAGCACCCGGCCCTGCAGGGTGACCTCGCCGGTCATCCCCACGGTGTGCTTGACCGGGCGTCCGCTCAGCAGCGACGCGAGTGCAGTGGTCATCGCGGTTCCCGCGCTCGGCCCGTCCTTCGGGATGGCCCCGGCGGGCACATGGACGTGGAACTCGCGCCGGAAGTCGGCACTGTCGATGCCCAGCTGGTCGGCGTGCGAGCTGACGTAAGAGAGCGCGATCCGGGCCGACTCCTTCATCACGTCGCCGAGCTGGCCCGTCAGCACCAGGCCCTTGTCGCCCTCCATCGCGGTGGCCTCGATGAATAGGACGTCGCCGCCGGCCCCGGTGACCGCCAGTCCGGTGGCCACGCCGGGAGTCGCGGTGCGCTCCACCGACTCCTGGAAAAAGCGCTGCCGGCCAAGGGCGTCGACCACCGCATCGGGATCGATCGCGATTGGCGCCTCCGCCTCGCCTGAGGCGATCCGGGTCGCCGCGCGCCGGAGCAGCTTGCCCAGCTCGCGCTCGAGCTGGCGCACCCCGGCCTCGCGGGTGTACTCGGTGATCACCTTGCGCAGGATCGCGTCGGAGGCCTCGACCTCGTCGGCGCGGAGCCCGTTTCTCTCCACCTGCCGGGGCCACAGGTAACCACGGGCGATCGCCAGCTTCTCC
Source organism: Solirubrobacterales bacterium (assembly GCA_050697055.1). Taxonomy (GTDB): domain Bacteria; phylum Actinomycetota; class Thermoleophilia; order Solirubrobacterales; family 70-9; genus CAVVYV01. The sequence goes on along the minus strand of JBOGZE010000040.1, from coordinate 679 downwards.
TCGCTGGTGTAGCCGTCGAATCCGATCACCTCCATGCGGTCGAGCAGGGGTGCCGGGACCGTGTCGGTCATGTTGGCCGTGGCCAGGAAGACGACTTCCGAGAGGTCCACCTCGACGTCGAGGTAGTGGTCGCGGAAGGAGTGGTTCTGGGCCGGGTCGAGAACCTCGAGCAGGGCGGCGGAGGGATCGCCGCGCCAGTCGGCCCCGACCTTGTCCACCTCGTCGAGCAGGATCACCGGGTTCATCGTCCCGGCGTCGCGCAGTGCGCGGATGATCCGGCCCGGCAGGGCGCCGATGTAAGTACGCCGGTGGCCGCGGATCTCGGCCTCGTCGTGGATCCCACCCAGGGATAGACGGACGAACTCGCGCCCCAGCGAACGGGCGACCGACTCGCCGATCGAGGTCTTGCCGGTGCCCGGCGGGCCCACCAGGGTGAGGATGGCGCCATTGGCACGGCTTTCCTCCTCGACGCCGCGCTCCTGGCGCAGCTTGCGCACGGCGATGAACTCGGTGATCCGGCGCTTTACGTCCTCCAGCCCGGCGTGGTCTTCATCGAGCACCTTGCGGGTGTGCTCGGGGTCCAGCCGGTCCTCGGAACGCCTCGACCACGGGACCGCCAGCAGCCAGTCGAGGTAGCTGCGGATCGTCGATGACTCGGGCGACTGCTCGCCTTGGCGCT
>JBOGZE010000039.1:0-2273 GCA_050697055.1 Solirubrobacterales bacterium | reverse complement strand
TCGCGGAGGCGCTCGCGCTCGGCGAGCCCGTCGACCATCTGGTTGAAGCCCGAGGAAAGCTCGCCGAACTCGTCGGCGGTCGTCACCGGGACGTGCTCGTCAAAGCGCCCCTGGCGGATCCGCTCGGTGGCCGCCTCCAGGTCCTCGACCGGGCGAAGGATCGAGCGGCTGAGCAGCACGGTGAGCTCGAAGCTGAGGGTGAAGGAGACCGCGAGCGCGATCAGCACGTTGATCCCGAGCGCCTCCGAGCCTCCCCCCTCCGAGGTCAGCGCCGCCACCACCACGCCGGTGATCACGTTGATCAGCGGCAGCGAGCCGAGCAGCTTCAGGCGGAGCGGCAGCGAGGGGCGGTCGATCCGCACCGGCGTCTCCAGGGCCGCGTCGATGTCGAAGAGGATCGGCCGCATCGCCAGCTCGAGCGCCAGGAAGTGCAACGTGCCCGAGTAGGCGATCGCGAGCGCCCCCGCGAAGATGATCGGGAAGAAGGCGAGCCAGCTGAGCTGGAGGATGATCACGCTGGTGAGACAGGCGACCAGGGTGACGATGATCGGGAAGTAGAAGTCGCGGCGGACCATCTCCCTCGGAAGCTCGACCGCGATCCGCCAGGCGCGCGCGGTCTGGCCGGGGGAGCGGGCGCCGCCGATCCATTCCTGGAGAGGGCGCATCCGCTTGTAGGTGCGGGCGAGGACGAAACAGATCGCGATCGCGGTCAGCCCCTCGGTGATCGCCAGCACCTCGAGGAAGTCCGCCTTGCTCACCTCGTAGTAGAAGCTGAACAGGGCGACGGCGCCGGCGGCGACGATGAACGCCGTCGGAAGCTCGATCGTGATGAAGGTGGTCGGGTAGCGGCGCCCGAGCTTGCGGTAGAGGAAGGTGAGCGGGTGGCCCATAAGCGAGTAATTGTCCCCTAGCGGTCAGATGGGCGCAGAACCTGGGAACAGAAGGCGTCCCCGAGCCACTTCTCGTACTGGTCCGGCGACCAGCCCCGGCTGCCGACGAGCAGCTGGTAGACGTCGGGGTGGTTGAGCGTCCAGAGGATGTCGGTTGCGCGCCGGACGCTGAGCCCGGAGTGCAGCGCGCCCTTCTTCTGGAGGCTCTTGGCAATCCTTCCCTGGTTCTCGTGGAAGTCGGATTCGATCCGCTTCCACAGCGCGTCGATCTCGGGTTCGGCGGGAGCCGCGGCGCGGATCACCTGGATCAGGTGGCCCATGCGGCCCTTCGCCCGGCGGGAGTTGCGCGCGTTCAGGCGCAGCTGGCGCGCGGGGTCCGGCTCATCGAGTGCCTCGCGGTACCACTGGCGCTGGGCGACCGGCACGTCCTCGATGTCACCTCGCAGGAGGAGATTCCAGAGCGCGCGCAGCATGCCGCTCTTTGTCTCGAAGGCCAGGTAGACGGTCTTGACCGCGACGCCCGCCTCCGCCGCGATCGCGGCGACCGAGGTCGCCGCGTAGCCCTGCCGCTCGAAGAGCCGCTGGGCGGCCTCGAGGATCTGCCGGCGGGTGGCCGCCGCCTGTTCCCGCCGCCGCGGTGAGTTGTAGGTCCGGGTCTTGACTCGCTCTGCCATTTTGCTACCGTAGCGATAAATTCATTACTGTATTAGTGTAATGAAAGCAGTTGGAGGAACGGAACGGAGCGGAACCAGGAGGTTGGAGATGGCATTCATGCTCACCCGCATCCACGTTGACGACTACGACACCTGGAAGGAGGCCTTCGACTCGGACACGCCGGGGGCGAGGAAGTCCGCCAAGGGGTATCGAATCCTCCGCGGCGTCGAGGACCCGAACGAGGTCTTCATCTCGGTCGAGTTCCCGTCCTCGGTCGAGGCCAAAGAGGGTCGCCAGCGACTGATCGACGCGGGGGTCCTCGAGCGCGTCAATGTGAAGAGCGGACCCACGCTCGCCGAGCAGGCCGAGGCGGTCGGCTCCTAGCCGAGCCGCAGCGACTGGTGGGTGCGCCGCTCCGGCGGGGCACCCACCAGCGACGCAGAACCGTCGGGCTAGAGCGAGCGGACCGCCTCGGCGACGGGGGTCTCGCCACCGAGCAGGTCGAAGCCCTTGCCGATCGTGTTCTCGGCGCCGAGGGTCTCGGCGAGGACCAGGGCGACGTCGTCGCGGGCGACCGCGCCGGAGCGATCGAGCGATTCGGCGACCTCGACCTTGCCGGTGCCGGAGTCGTCGGTGAGCATCCCGGGGCGGACGATCGTGTAGTCGAGGCCGCTCTCGGCGACCGCCTTGTCGGCCGCCGCCTTCGCCTCGTAGTAGGGGCGCATCTGC
>JBOGZE010000038.1:0-1561 GCA_050697055.1 Solirubrobacterales bacterium | reverse complement strand
GTCGTGATCCTCTCCGACGGCTGGGAGCGTGCGGACCCCGCTCTCGTCGGGCTGGAGATGGAGCGCCTCGGGCGACTGGCCCATCGCGTGGTCTGGGTCAATCCCCGCGCTGGCGCGGCCGGCTTCTCCCCGGGGGCGGGCGGGATGGCGGCCGCGCTGCCCCACTGCGACGCGCTGGTCAGCGGCCACTCGCTGGAGGCCATGTACGAGGTGGCCCAGGCGATCGCGGCCGGCGACTCCTCGCGGGAGGCGGTTGGGGCCGCCGGGCAGGAACCGGCCGGGCATCCCGAGACCTCATGGCCCAGCGCCGAGCGAACCGAGGCGCAGCGCCCCGTGCCGATGCCGAGCGGCTACGGCCCCAAGCGAGGGAGGACCAGCGAATGACCATGCCCGAGGAAAGGACTCGACATGGCTGAGGACGCCGTGTACCGTGCAGTGTTCCTTCGAATGCATCCCACTGGGAAGGCGGTCCTCAGCCTCAGCGAGGCCTCGCGGGGAAAGGAGGCGAAGCTGGCGGGGATAGCGGCGGCCGAGCTGGGCATTCCGCCCGAGGACATCAAGGTCGTGCACGAGGACACGAACCGCTTCGGGGAGGGAAACAGCTTCGACAGCGAGCCGAGCGACGCGGTGGGGGAGAACGTGGCGATCACCGCCCGCAAGCTGCGCGACAAGGCCCAGATTGTGGCCGCCTCGATGCTCCAGGCTTCGCCCAGCGCCCTTCGGTTCGACAACGGCCGCTGGACGGTGGAGGGGGGCGACCGCGAGGGGGTCAGGATCCAGGCCGTCGCGCTCCACACGTTCGGCGGCTTCGAGCTTCCCGAGGGAATCGAGGGATCGCTGGATGCCCAGACGACCTACCGGGTCGGCGCCGTGCAGGCGGGCGAATAGGCCGAGGGCCGAACGGGCGCCCGAGTACCCTTGCTCCGACGGAATTCATTGCCGCAGGCGACGGAGAAGGCGTGATGAATGCCAACAGCAGTGCTTCGACGGGCGAGGGGCCAGGCCACCGGGCGCCGTTCGTGGCGGCGACGGTCGTTCGGGCGCAGAGCCCGACCAGTGTCAGGGCGGGGGACTCGGCGATCGTGCTTCCCGACGGCGTCATCGAGGGCTTCGTCGGGGGCACCTGCGCGGAGGCTTCGGTACGCCTCTACTCCCTGCGCGCGATGGAGTCCGGTGAGCCGTTGCTGCTCCGCATCCTGCCCGGCGCCGCCGAGGGGGAGTCCGAGGCCGGCGAGGGCGAGGTAACGGTCAAGAACCCGTGTCTCAGCGGCGGCGCACTGGAGGTCTTTCTCGAGCCGCATCTCCCGCCCCCGACCGTGCGAGTCGTCGGTGTGGCCCCGATCGCGATTGCCCTGGCGGACCTGGCGACGCGGATGGGATATGCCGTCGAGTCTGGCCCGGCGGAGGAGGCCGAACCAAGCCCCGATGACGCCGCGGTTGTCGTCGCCTCCCATGGTCACGACGAAGAACGCGTTCTTACGGCATCCCTGCGGTCCGGCGTCCCGTACGTGGCTCTGGTCGCCAGCGAGGTCCGCGGCCAGGCCGTGCGGGAGTCGCTCGA
>JBOGZE010000037.1:0-3928 GCA_050697055.1 Solirubrobacterales bacterium | reverse complement strand
TGATGATCCACCGCGCCCTGCTCGGCTCGATGGAGCGTTTCGCCGGGATCCTGATCGAGCACTACGGCGGCCGCTTCCCGCTCTGGCTTGCGCCTACCCAGGCGATCATCCTCCCGGTGGCCGACCGTCACAACGACTACGCCGCCAAGGTGGCCGACGAGCTGGTCGGCGCCGGCGTTCGCTGCCGGGTGGACGAGCGCTCGGAGTCGGTCGGGAGGAAGATCCGGGACGCCGAGCTCGCCCGGGCGCCCTACATGCTGGTGGTCGGCGACCGCGAGCAGGAGGCGGGTACCCTCGCAGTCCGCACCCACGAAGAGGGCGACCTGGGCGCCGTCAGCCTCGCCGACTTGATCGACAGGATCCGGGCGGAGGCCGGCTGATGGGCGTCTATACTGGCGTCCAATGACGGGTACCTACATCGCACCGCGCCGCTGAGCGCCCGTGCCCGTCCCACCGATCCACTCCTTCTCATCCTCGCCTGCTTGACGCCCAACCCGATGCTCCACTAGTGGCGGTCTCTCGCTTCGACCGCCGGCCGCCCGAGCGCGACACCACCCGCATCAACGAGCGGATCCGGGTGCCCGAGGTGCGCCTGATCGACGAGAACGGCGAGCAGGTCGGCGTCATCCCGACCTCCGAGGCGCTCGAGCAGGCGCGCGAGAAGGACCTGGACCTGGTTGAGGTCGCTCCGAACTCGAATCCGCCGGTCTGCCGGATCCTCGACTACTCGAAGTACAAGTACGAGCAGGAGCAGAAGGCGAAGGCGGCGCGCAAGCATCAGCAGCAGACCAACATCCGCGAGATCAAGCTGCGCCCGAAGATCGCCCAGCACGACTACGAGACGAAGCGCGGCCACGTCGAGCGCTTCCTCAAGCAGCAGGACAAGGTAAAGGTGACGATCATGTTCCGCGGCCGCGAGCAGAGCCACCCCGAGCGCGGCCGGATGCTGCTCGACCGCCTCTTCCAGGACGTCTCGGAGCTGGCGACGGTCGAGCAGGCGCCCCTCCAGGAGGGCCGCAACATGCACATGCTGCTGGCCCCGCTTCGCAGTGCAGGCCGGGCTTCGGAGGCCGCCGCCTCCTAGCCTCGGGGTCGCTTGCGTCTGCTTCAATGGGCGCTCGCATGCCGAAGATGAAGACGCATTCGGGCTCCAAGAAGCGGTTCCGGAAGACCGCCAAGGGGAAGCTGCGCGGCAAGCGCGCCAACTCGAGCCACATCCTTGAGAAGAAGTCACCTGCCCGCAAGCGCCGCCTCGGCCGTCCCTCGGAGATCTCCGCCGCCGATCGCAAGCGGGTCACCGCCCTGCTCGCCGGGAGGGGAAGGTAATGCCGCGCGCCAGCAACGCCGTCGCCCGGAAGCGGCGCAAGCAGAAGGTGCTGAAGCAGGCCAAGGGCTACTACGGGCGCAAGCACTCGAGCTATCGCCTCGCCAATGAGCAGCTGATGCGCTCAGGCGCCTACGCCTACCGTGACCGGCGGGCCCGAAAGCGCGATTTCCGCCGGCTATGGATCACCCGGATCAACGCGGCCGCGCGCCGCGAGGGGATGAGCTACTCGGAGTTCATCCATGGCCTCGATCAGGCCGGCGTCGAGGTCAATCGCAAGCTGCTTGCCGATATCGCCGTCAACGACCCCGACGGCTTCCGCCGATTCGTTGAGCTAGCCCGGGAGGGTGCGGCGGCCTGAGCCAACGCATCCATACGCAACTCCTCCCGGGCGGTCCGCAAAGCGGCCGCCCTTTTTTGTGTGGTTCAGTGAGGAAGCGAGGAAGACCTGATCACCAGCCCCCACAACGAGAAGCTGAAGCTGATCCGGCGCCTGCAAAGGCGGCGAGCTCGGGAGCGCGATGGCCTCTTCGTCGGCGAGGGCGAGGACCTGCTGGCGGCGGCGAGGGAGGCCGGCGCCGAGCCGGTCGAGCTGCTCACCGCAGCCGGCGAGGGCCTCGGCGGGACCGAGGTCGAGCCGGCGCTGCTTGACCGGTTCTCGGCGCTCGCCTCGGGCACCCGCGCGATCGGCGTCTGGGAGCGGCGCTGGGCGGAGCTGCCCGTGGCCCCCTGCGCCTATCTGCACGGCGTCGCCGATCCCGGCAACGTCGGCGCCGTCGTCCGGACCGCCCTCGCCCTGGTCGGCGGCTCGGTGGTGCTGGGACCGGGCTGCGCGGACCCGTTCGGGATCCGGGCGGTGCGGGCGAGCATGGGCGCGGTCTTCGCCGAGCCGCTGGTTCGAGCGGGTCCGGAGGCGACGCCGGAACCGAGGGCGGCGCTGGTCGCCCACGGCGGTGAGCCACTGGAGGCGCTCGAGGGGGCGGCGACGATCTGCCTCGGGGCCGAGCGCGAGGGTCTCCCCGATGAGGTTCTGGCGAGCTGCGAGGTCCGGGTGACGATCCCGATCCGCAAGGGGGTCGAATCGCTGAACGTGGCGGCTGCGGCGGCGATCTCCCTGCAGCGGATATCGTCGCCCGCCTTGAGTGCAAAGGGAGAAAAGGGCGAGCCCTCGTGACCACGACCGATCGGATCGAGGAGATCAGGAGCGAGGCGGCCGAGGCGATCGCCGCCGCCGGCTCCACCGACGAGCTCGAGGAGCTCCGGGTCCGCTATCTCGGCCGGAAGGCGGAGCTGACGACGATTCTGCGCGGGATCGCCGAGCTGCCGGCGGAGGAGCGCGGGCCGGTGGGCAAGGCCGGCAACCAGGCTCGGGCGGCGCTCGAGCGGGCGCTGGAGACGCGGCTCGCGGACCTCGACTCGAGCGAGCTCCAGAGTCGGCTCGCCAAGGACACGGTCGACGTCACCCTGCCGGGCTCGCCGCCCGTCCCCGTCGGCGCCCGCAACCTGCTGGTCCGGACCGCGCGGGAGATCGAGGATGTCTTCGTCGGCCTCGGCTACCGGGTGATGGAGGGGCCCGAGCTCGAGCTCGACTACTACAACTTCACCGCCCTCAACCATCCGCCGGGGCATCCGGCGCGGATGGCGCAGGACACCTTCTACGTTGATCCGGCAACCCTGTCCGAGTCGCTGAGGATCGAACCCGACGGCGGCGGGGATCCCCTGCCCCCGGGGCCCGAGGACGTCGTCCTCCGCACCCACACCTCACCGATGCAGGTGAGGGCAATGGAGACCCAGGAGCCGCCGATCTTCATCGTCGTCCCCGGGCGCTGCTACCGCAGCGACCCCTTCGACGCCACCCACAGCCCCGTCTTCCACCAGGTCGAGGGCCTCGCGGTGGCCGAGCGGATCACCCTCGCCGACCTCAAGGGCACCCTGGACGAGTTCGCCCGGGCGATCTTCGGCCCCGAGCGCGAGACCCGCTTCCGCCCCGACTTCTTCCCCTTCACCGAGCCGAGCGTCCAGGTCGACGTCTCCTGCTTCCACTGCGGGGGCAGCGGCGAGCTCCCCGACGGCTCCCGTGATCCCCTCTGCAAGGGGATCGGCTGGATCGAGATCCTCGGCGCCGGGATGGTCGACCCGAACGTCTTCGGGTTCGTCGCCGACAACGGCTACGACCCCGAGCGGGTGCAGGGGTTCGCCTTCGGGATGGGGATCGAGCGGATCGCGATGCTCAAGTACGGGGTCCCCGACCTGCGCAAGTTCTTCGAGAACGACGTTCGAGTCCTGGAGCAGTTCAGATGAGAGTGCCCCTGAGCTGGCTCGCCGCCTACTGCGACCCGGGCCTCTCCGCCGAGGAGCTCGGCGAGCGGCTTGCGATGCACAGCATCGAGCTCGAGCGGATCGCGCGGGCCGGCGCGCCCTCGGCCGACGGATTCGTGGTCGGCAAGGTGCTCTCGGTCGAGCAGCACCCCGACGCCGACCGGCTCAGCGTCTGCGAGGTGGACACGGGGGAGGGAAAGCGGACGATCGTCTGCGGCGCCCCCAACGTCGCCGCCGGGCAGACGGTCCCGGTGGCGCTGCCCGGCGCGGTTATGCCCGACGGCA
>JBOGZE010000036.1:0-2602 GCA_050697055.1 Solirubrobacterales bacterium | reverse complement strand
GGCGCGCGCCGCCGCCAGGCGCGAGCGTGCCGAGCGCCAGCGCGCCCGCGCCCAGGCGTGGTCGACACGCCGCGCGGAGCTGGGGCTGCGAGCCCGCGGCGTCGCGCTCGAGGCCCGGCGACGGCTGCGGCCGCTCGGCCGCGCTTTCGCCCCCCTTGGCTCTCTGCTGCGTGGATGGATGGGGCGAATCGCGCCCTACTTCTCCCGGACGCTGATGCTGATGGTCAGCCTCCCGGCCGCCCTGATCGCGCTACTCCTCAGGTTCGCCCAGGTGGTGCTGGGCTGGATCCGCGCTCGGACGGTCCCGGCCGCTTGCGCCACCGGCCGCTTCCTCTCCATCCACGTCAGACCCGCGAGCACGGTCGCCTTCGTCGCCGCGGCGGCCGCCGTCGCCCTCGGCGTCTCCCAGTTCTTCGACTACAGCGGCGTCGAGGTGAGCGCCTCCCTCTATGCCGGCGAGGTGGGCACCACCGCCCCGGTTCCCCTCACCGGCCTGGAGCGCGCCGGCGACGCCCATCTCTGGGTGCTGGTGGCGGTGGCGGTCGCGGCCCTCGTCCTCGTCGTCCAGACCTATCGCGGCCACTGGCGGCTGGGCCGGCTCGTCGGCGCCCTCGGGCTATTCGCGGTGCTGGTCTCTCTGGCGATCGACCTCCCGCAGGGGCTCGACGCAGGCCGCGCCGGTATCGCCTTCAGCGACACCCGGGCGGAGCTGATCGAGGGTTTCTGGGCCCAGCTCTCCGCCGCGGTCGCCCTCGTCTTCTGCGGTCCGCTGCTGGGGGCGTACGTGCGCAGAGCATCGGCACCCGACAGCCTCCGCCCCCGCGGGCGGGAGCGCTCCTGGAGCCTCTCCGGACGCCGCCGGCGCTCCAGAGAGGCCCGGCCGGTGGTCGCCGCCCGCGGCGAGGCCCATTCTTGAGGCGGCTCGAGCGCAGCGAGACGCTCCTGGTGCTTGCCTGCGCAGGCGCGGCCGGCATGCTCGCCGCCTCGCAGTTCATGAGCATCTTCGAGCTCACCCCGCCCGGCGGCGAGGCTAGGGAGACGATCGATGCCGCGGATCAGCACGGCTACGCGACCGTGGTTCTTGCCGCCTTCGCCGTGATCCTGATCGCGGTCGGGATCGCCACCCGTGGTCAACCGATCTCGGAGGTGGCCGCGGTGGCGGTGGCGGTCTGCGGAGTTGTGGCGCTGCTGATCTTCCTGATCGGAGACCTGCCCGACCTCAACAGCGAGGGCACACTCGACGACGAGCGCGAGTCGTTCATCGACGCCAAGGCCGAGCCCCAGGCCGGCTTCTGGTTCGAGCTGGTCGGTTCGCTGGTGCTGACCGTCTGCGGCGCCGCCCTGGCGACGACGCGCCCCGATCAGGCCGGCACTACGCCGAGTGGTGGCGGACTCTCAGGAAGCTCAACGGTGGAACCGAGGGCGACGACCTACCAGCGGTAGTGCGCAAAGGCCTTGTTCGCCTGCGCCATCCGGTAGATGTCGTCCTTGCGCTTCCAGGCGTTCCCCTGCTGCTTCGCGGCGTCGAGGATCTCGTTGGCGAGCCGCTCGGACATCGACTTCTCGCCACGGGCACGGGCGAACTCGACCATCCAGCGGACGGCGAGGGTACGGGCGCGGCGGGCGGGGACCTCGACCGGCACCTGGTAGGTAGCGCCACCGACCCGGCGTGAGCGCACCTCGAGCACCGGAGTGAGCTGCTTGATCGCGTTCTCGAGCTCCTCGACCGGGTTGTTGCCGGTCCACTCGCCGACCACCGAGAGAGCGCCGTAGGTGATCTGCTCGGCGAGTGACTTCTTGCCGGCGGTCATCACCTTGTTGACCACCTGCTGCACCAGCCGGCTGCGGTAGAGCGAGTCCGGCTCCAGCGGGCGGATCGTTGCCTGGTTGCGGCGCGGCACTAGCTGGACTTGACCCCGTAGAGCGAGCGGCCCTGCTTGCGGTCGGAGACGCCGGCGGCGTCGAGGGTGCCGCGGACTACCTTGTAGCGAACCCCCGGCAGGTCCTTGACCCGGCCGCCGCGGACCAGCACCACGGAGTGCTCTTGCAGGTTGTGACCCTCGCCCGGGATGTAGCAGGTCACCTCGAGTCCGTTGGTGAGGCGGACGCGGGCGATCTTGCGCAGGGCGGAGTTCGGCTTCTTCGGGGTGACCGTGGCGACGCGCGTGCAGACGCCCCGGCGCTGCGGAGCCGCGACCCGCTTCTTCCGGCCCCGGCCCGACTTCAGGCCCGGGGTCGACATCTTCTTCCGCTTGCGGTTGCGGCCCTTGCGGACGAGTTGATTGGTGTTCGGCACGGCGGCGAATGGTAGAGCAGACGTACTCTCTCGTCGTGCCGCTATTCAAGAAGGCGAAAGCAACCAAGCCGATCCTCGCCGTCGACATCGACGGAGTGATCAGCCTCTTCGGCTTCGAGGGCTCGAAGAAGCCAGGCGGGCCGAGCGAGGGAGCGCCGGGCGAGTACCACCTGATCGATGGGATGCTGCACTGCATCTCGATGGAGACGGGAGACCAGCTCAACCGCCTGGCGAAGACCTATGAGCTGATCTGGGCGAGCGGCTGGGAGGACCGTGCAAACGACCACCTCCCGGCGATCCTCGGCG
>JBOGZE010000035.1:0-19348 GCA_050697055.1 Solirubrobacterales bacterium | reverse complement strand
GGTAGAGGAACTCACGCGGCAGGTGGTGAAAGGGCCGGTGCTGGTCGGCGAAGGTCAGGTCCCACTTTGCCTCCAGGGCCTCGGTGGCGACCGATCCGGTGGCGCGGCCGTCGCCGAGGGTGGCGTTGGCGACCCTGATGTAGGAGTGGTTGGGAGCATCGACCTCGTCCGCGCCGAACTGGCGCTTGGTCGCCCGGGGCCCCGCCGCCTCGGAGTCGAAGAGGACGAACCAGAGAGCGGCGGTGAGGGGCTCGCCCGGCCGCTTGTGGACGGTGTGCCGGATCCACGCCCCCTTGCCGCCGCCGGGGGCGCAGAGCTTCAGATAGAAGCTCTCGTAGTGCCCCTTCCTCTCGGGCACCTCTGGGAATCGCGCCTTGGTGCGCATCGCTCGGAACCTATAACGCTGGGTCAGCTGCCCGCTCGCCGTGCTCCAATCCCGGCTTGGGACACATTACAGAAGAGCCGTTAGAATGCCAGAATCTAAAGCTACTGTTGTAATGACTGAAGCTTCCGGCAAGAACCCGTATCGCCCTGGCGTTGGCGTTCGACCTGTGTACTTGGCTGGGCGCGACGCTCCGGTCAAGCGTTTTGCGGCGATGCTTCGTGCGGCGCCGGAGCAGCAGGCCAACATGCGCGTCACGGGTCTGCGGGGGGTTGGAAAGACCGTGCTTCTGGACGTTTTCGCTGAACATGCCCTGACGGCGGAGTGGGAACCGGCCTTCCTCGAGCTCCAGCCTGCTCACAACACCGACGCCGCAATGCGCGAGACTCTGGGCGCACTCCTAAACCGGACAAGGACACGGCTATCGCGGATGGAACGGCTGCGAACAGCCGCTGGGAAGGCACTCCGAGGAGGAAAGCTCGCTGTGAGCTGGGAGGACGTCTCGGTGTCCATTTCACCTGGCTCAGAACGCGAGGCGGATCTGGCAAGGGAGCTATTCGAGGCAGTTGAGCTGGCGGTGCAGAAGGGGAGGTCTGGCCTGGTCCTCCTCCTCGACGAAGCACAGCTCATACGTGACGAGCGTGACCGGCACGGCGAGCACCCATTGTCACTGCTGATCGCCCCGATAGTCGCGCTGCAGCGCGAGGAGCTACCACTGGGTTTGGTGGTGTGTGGCCTCCCAACTCTCGCCGCAAATCTTCAGCGCGCCCGCTCCTACAGCGAGCGCCTGTTCAGAGGCGAGGAGGTGGACTCGCTCCCGGAGGATCAAGCTCTCGAGGCCTTCTCCCGCCCACTCGAGGGAACCGAGCGCGACACCACCGACGCGGTAACGGAGGCCGTGATACAGGAGGTTGAGGGATACCCCTACTTCATCCAGCTGTGGGGATCTGAGCTGTGGGAAGGTGCGGAGCTGAGCGATGCTGACCGGTTTACGACGGGGCTTCTCGAGGCCACGAGACCAGATATCTACCAGCGGCTGGATCGCGACTTCTACGACCCCCGGGTCGCCACGCTCACGCCGGCGGAACAGGATGTCCTGCTTGCATCGGCGTCCTGCGACTATCCACCTCTCAGATCGGCGGATCTCAACAAGGTCTCTAACAAGACACCCGGGAATGTGAACGTCCTCCTGGGGCGCCTCGCGGAGGCGGGAGCGCTCTATCGAGTCCGCAAGGGCGAGTATGCATACACGGCTCCGAAATTCAGGGACTACCTCCAGCGCCGTGCAACGGCCGAGGCGTCCTAGGGGGCTGGCTCGACCGCAACCGCCAGCGGCCGGAGAACCCCCGCCTATGAGTCAGCGGTGAGCCGGGCGGCGCGGGCGCCGACCTCGGCGACGACCTCCTCCGCGTCGGGGACGACCCGGCCGCGCATCAGCATCCGCCCGGCGACCACGGTGGTGTCGACGACCGAGCCCGAGGCCGCGTAGACGAGGTCGCCCGCCAGGCCGCCGGCCGAGAGCTCGGGGTCACCCGAGCGCAGAAGGAGTAAATCCGCCGGAGCGCCGACCTCGAGCGGGGAGCCGCCGATCAGCTCGGAGCGCCGCCCGCGGGCGATCGCCAGCGCCTCGGCGGCCGGCAGCATCGACGGGTCGCCGCTGGCGTGCTTCTGCAGCAGCGCCAGCAGCTTCACCTCCTCCAGCATGTCGAGGTTGCTGTTGGATGAGACGCCGTCGGTGCCGAGGCCAAGCGCCACCCCGGCCGCCGCCGCCTGCGGATAGGGGAAGGCGCGGCCGACGGCGAGCTTCATGTTCGCGGCCGGGTTGGTGACGACTGTGGCGCCGCGCTCGGCGACCAGCTCGAACTCGTCCGGGTCGAGCCAGACACAGTGGGCGAGCGCCACCCGGGGGCCGAGCAGGCCGAGCTCGTCCAGGTACCTCGCCGGCGTCTTGCCGGTGCGGGCGGCGCACTCGGTGACCTCGTCCTCGGTCTCGGCCAGGTGAATCTGAACCGGCAGTGCCCGATCCGCCGCCACTTCGGCGATCCAGGCGAGCGACTCCCCGCTGACCGTGTAGATGCCGTGCGGGCCGAAGCTCGGCGTCACCAGCGGGTCGAGCCCGGCGAGCCGATCGAGCGACTCCAGCAGCTGGGGCCGCGCCTGCTTCCCGACCGCGGGATCGAGGCGGTCGATCATCACCGAGCTGACCACCCCCCGGATCCCGGCATCGACGACCGCCCGGGCCACCTCGAGGCCGTGCCAATACATGTCGAAGAAGCGCGTCGTCCCCGAGCGGATCATCTCCACCGCCGCCAGGCGGGTGCCCCAGTAGACGTCCTCGGGGTCGAGCCTCGCCTCCGCCGGCCAGATCTTCGTCCGCAGCCACTCCATCAGCGGCAGGTCGTCGCCGAAGCCCCGGAAAAGGGTCATCGCGGCGTGGGTATGGCCGTTCACGAGCGGCGGAGAGAGCAGGAGGCCGGCGGCGTCGATCACCTCGTCGCCATCGCGCGGCTCGACCTCGGGGCCGAGCTCGGCGATCACGCCGTCCGCCGCTCGCAGGCCGACCCTCTCGCCGTCGAGCAGCGCGCCGGTGACCGCGAGGCTCACGTGCTGGGCTGCTCCCTGGCGAGCGCCGGGAGAACCTGCTGGAGGTCCTCGAGCAGGCGCGTCCCCGTCCGATCCCGCCCTCGCCGGTACTCGTCGAGGGTCAGCGGCTGCTCGGCGATCCCGTTGGCGAGGTTGTCGATCGTGCAGATCGCGGCGTAGGCCAGGGTCGCCTCGCGGGCGAGGATCGCCTCGGCGGCGATCGTCATCCCGACCAGGTCGGCGTGCCGGGCGAGCGCCCTGACCTCCGCCGGGGTCTCGAAGCGAGGCCCGCGGGTCTGCGCATAGACGCCGCCGTCGATCACCGGCGTCTCGGTCAGCGAGCCCCAGGCGCCGACCACGACCCGTCGCCACCCGCGGTCGAAGCCCGGGACGCTGTGGCCACCGGGGTCGTCGTAGTAGCTCGGCGCCACCTCGGGCGCGTAGAAGTCGTCGGGACAGACCACGGTGCCGACCCCCCACTCGAGCTTGAGGCTGCCGCTGGAGCCGAGCGCCAACACGCGGTCGCAACCGAGCTCGCAGGCGGCGCGGATGTTGGCGCCGTGGTCGACCAGGTGAGCGGGGACCCTGCGCTCCGGCCCGTGGCGCTGGATGAGGACGATCGAGCCGGCGTCGATCGCCAGCACCGGCCGCTCGCCGCCGGCCTTCACCTTCACCTCCGGGCCCTCGAACGCCTCGGCCTCGGGCGGGAGGCTGTTCCCGTGGATCAGCGCCAGGCGCTGGCCGATCGGTCGAGGCGCGCTCACGCTCGCGACTCTACGGCGCCGCCCCTAGACGCGGATCGTGATCACGTCGCCGTCGCGAATCACGTAGTCGCGGCCCTCGGTGCGGAGGGTGCCGCGCTCGCGCGCCCCGGCGTAGCTGCCTGCGTCCACCAGCTCGTCCCAGCCGACCACCTCGGCGCGGACGAAGCGGCGCTGGAAGTCGCCGTGGACCTTGCCGGCGGCCTCGTAGGCGGTGCCGCCCCGGCCCAGGGTGCGGCCGGTCGCCTCCTTGCCGGTGTCAGCGGTGAAGAAGCTGACCAGGTCGAGCAGTTCGAAGGCGGCCCGGATCAGCTGCTCGAGCCCCGAGCGCTCGATCCCGAGCTCGGTCCGCATCTCCTCTGCCTCGGAAGGCTCCAGCTCACGAAGCTCGGCCTCCACCTGGGCCGAGATCGCGATCACCGCCGCGTCCATCCCCTCCGCGTGGCGGACCATGGCCTCGGGCGGCTCGTCGCTCCCCTCGTCGACGTTGACCACGTAGAGGACCGGCTTCGCGGTCAGCGGCGCCAGCTTCCGGAGCGCATCCGGCGCCGCGTCCGGCAGCGGTACCCCGCGGGCGGGCCGTCCGGCGCTCAACGCCTCGACCACCCGCTCGAGCCAGGCGTGCTCGGCGACCGCGGCCTTGTCGCCCGAGCGCGCCTCCCTGGTCAGCCGCTCCTGGCGCCGCTCCGCGCCCTCGAGGTCGGCGGCGAGCAGCTCGGCCTCGATCAGCTCGGCGTCGGCGAGCGGATCGACGCGGCCGTCGGGATGGGCAACCTGTTCGGAGGAGTGGGCCCGGATCACGTGGCAGATCGCGTCGGTTTCGCGGATCGAGGCGAGGAAGCGGTTGCCGAGGCCCTCCCCCTCGGAGGCGCCGCGGACGAGACCGGCGATGTCGTGGAACTCGATCGTCTCGCGGACGACCGCCGAGGAGCCGAGGGTGTCGGCGACCCGATCGAGCCGCTCGTCGGGGACCTCGACCACGGCGACGTTCGGCTCCACGGTGGTGAACGGGTAGTCGCCGGTCTCGGCGGCGGCCGCGGTGAGCGCGTTGAACAGGGTCGACTTGCCGGCGTTTGGCAGGCCGACGATCCCGATCTTCATGGGAGCGGGATCAGCAGGCCGAGGCCGGTGCCGATCACGACGCCACCGATCACGTCGGAGGGATAGTGCATGCCCAGGTAGGGCCGGCAGGCCGCGATCGCCGCAGCGAGGACGAAGAGGATCGCCGCCTCGGGCGCGATCCTGGTCATCGCGGTCGCGCAGGCAAACGAGGAGGTGGCGTGGGCGGAGGGGAAGCTGAGCGAGCTCGGGGCGCCGCCCAGCGGCGGCAGGCCCTCCAGGATCGGGCGCGGGCGACGGACCAGCCCCTTGACCGCGAAGTTGACGCCGATCGCCATCGGCCCGAGGATCCCGGCCACCAGCCAGGCGTCGCGCTGATCGGAGTCGGCGATCGCGAGGACGATCCCGATCGCGAGCCAGACGATCCCGTACTCGCCGATTCGGCCCAGCGCCCTGCCTATGGCTTCCAGCGCGGGCCCGTGGGCACGGGTCCGCATCGCGTAGAGCAGCCTCTCGTCGAGGGAGCGAAGCACGCGCGCAGAATACGGTTCGAGCTCAATGGCCTCGACGACCGACGATGCCCGCCTGCGCGAGTACGAGCGCTCCTTCCGGCACGCGGGGCTGCCCCTGTTCAGCGAGGACATCGATGCGGCGGAGGACATCTTCAACCGCGCGGCGCCGCTCCTCGGGCTGGTCTTCCTCGGCGAGATCCTCGGCGCCGGCGATCTCGACTGGAGCTGGTGGCAGAACCTGCTCGCGATCGCCGGCGGGCTGGCGATCCTCCTGGTCGCGACCGGGCTCGCCAACCGCGCCCGAGGCAGAGCCTTCTCGGGGATCCCCCAGCGGCTCGGGAAGACCGAGCTCGCCGGCTTCGTCCTCCTCCCCTCGCTCCTACCGCTGCTCTTCGGCGGCCAGCTAGGCTCCGCCGCCCTCACCGCCGGCGCCAACCTGTTGCTTCTGGGGCTGATCTACGCGGTCGTCGGGCTCGGGCTGACCTCGATCATCCGCTGGGTGCTGGCGCGGATCGTCAGCCAGCTGCGCTCGGCCCTCTCCCTGATCGCGAGGGCGGTCCCCCTGTTGGCGATCTTCGTCCTTCTCTCCTTCCCGACCCAGGAGCTCTGGCTGATCTTCTCCAACCCCACCCGCGGGATCTTCGCGACGATCATCGGGATGCTGGCGCTCCTCGGGATCGCCTTCCTGGCGGTGCGGCTGCCGCGCGAGGCGGGCCGGCTGGAGCGCGAGGCGGGCGGCGACAGCCCACCCCTGCGGCGGCGGCAGCTCTTCAACGTCGAGCTGGTGATGTTCGTCAGCCAGGCGACCCAGGTGCTCTTGGTCAGCCTGATGATCGGCGTCTTCCTCACCGTCTTCGGCGTCCTCGCCGTCGACGACGAGATCCGCAGCCAGTGGCTGGGCGACCCCGGCGACGAGCTGCTCGGCTTCGAGCTCTTCGGCGAGCACCTCGAGCTGACCACCGAGCTCCTCCGGGTCGCCACCGGCCTCGCGGCGTTCTCCGGCTTCTACTTCTCGATCGCGATCTTCACCGACTCCACCTACCGCCAGGAGTTCCTCGAGGAGATGACCTCGGAGATGCGCGAGAGCTTCAGCGAGCGGACCGAGTACCTGCGCCTGCGCAAGCGCACCGGCGCGGCCTGATCACTGCTTCTCCTTGTCCTTGCCCTTGCCGCCCTTGAGCACGTCGGTGCCCGCTCCCCCGACCAGCAGATCCTTGCCCAGCTGGCCGAGCAGCCGGTCGCGGCCCGCCCCGCCGAAGAGCTTGTCCTTGCCGGTGCCGCCGCAGATCCGGTCGACGCCGCCCTTGCCCTTGACCCTGTCGTTGCCGCCGTTGGCGGCGATCACGTCCCTGCCCTTGGTGCCCTTGAGCGTCTCGGCTGCGTCGGTGCCGATGATCCCGGCCCGCTGGCCGGCGCAGCTGTAGACGTACTCCAGATCGGGGGCAGCGTCGTCGAAGGTGTCCGGTTGGCCGGCGGTCAGGTTCGTCGGGCTGGAACCGTCGGTGCCGATGACGAAGACGTCGCGGTCGGTGCCGTCGCCGCGGCTGACGAAGAAGATCCGGGAGCCGTCGGGCGAGAAGGCGGGGTCGAAGTCGTTCTCGGTCCCTCTGGGGGTGAGGTTGACAGGATTGGAGCCGTCGACACCCATGATGAAGACGTTGTAAAGGCCGCCACTGTCGGCCCGGCCAAAGGCGATCGTCTTGCCGTCGGGAGAGAAGGCGGGCCGGAATTGCTCGTCGTCGGCGCTGGTCGGGGTCAGGTTAACCGCGTTTGAACCGTCGGCGTTCATGACGAAGGTGTCAACGTCGGTCCCGTCGAGGCGGCTGAAGGCGATCCTGGTTCCCTCCGGCGAGAAGGTCGGCTGAAAGGAGTTGCGTGGATCGGCGGCGGTCAGGTTGACGGGGTTGGAGCCGTCGGCGTTCATGACCCAGACGTCGTATTGAGTGACCCCGTCGTATCGGGTGAAGGCGATCCGCCTGCCGTCCGGCGAGAAGGAGGGCTCTTGGTCGGGGGTCGGGTTGGACGCGGTCAGGTTGACCTCCCCGGAGCCGTCGACGTTGATGGCGATGATGTCGGTGTTGGGCAGAGGCATCTCCCGCTGGAAGACGAGGCGCTTACCGTCCGGCGATATCGAGGGTTCCTGGTCGTCCCGCGGGCTGCTCGCGGTCAGGTTGAGGGGATTGGCGCCACTGGGATCCATCGAGTAGATGTCGAAGTCGCCGTCCCGATTGCTCTCGAAAATGATCTTGCCGAGGGCGGCTACCGGGTAGCTCGACTTGGCGGGGCTGGGCGAATCACCGCTGGCGAGAGCCGCGGCGCCGGTCGCAGGCGCCAGCCCGGCAACCACTGTCACAGCCAGCGTCAACCGCCAGGCTCGGTACTGCGCCCCCCTTCACCCATCCTCGGTCCACATCTGCCACGTCGCGCCCTCCTCAGGCATCCCTGCGGTTCGCACACCCTATCGGGCAGAATCGTCGATGTGACCCAGACCGCCGACAGGGTGATGGTGCCGGGCTATCGGCACGTGCCGGGGCACCACTGCGGCTCCACCGCGCTGCGCAACCTGCTCGGCTTCCACGGGGTGGAGGTCTCCGAGGAGATGGCCTTCGGCCTCGGCGCCGGCGCCGGCTTCTACTACATCGTCGTCGACGGCACCTCGCCCTCGCGCTTCACCAACGGCCGGGCGGCGCGCCTGGAGGAGAACTTCCTCGAGCTCACCGACAGCCCCCTGCGGCTGCGCACCGACGACGACCCCGAGGCCGCCTGGGCGATCGCCCGCGAGGCGGTCGATGGGGGGCGCCCGGCGCTCCTGCTCACCGACCTCTACTACCTCGACCACTACGGGCGCTCGGCGCATTTCCCCGGCCACGCGGTGGTCCTCGCCGGCTACGACGAGGAGCTCGCCTGGCTCTCCGACACTGCCTTCGAGGACCTGCAGACGACCTCGCTCGAGAGCCTGCGCGAGGCCAGGCACTCGAAGCAGCCGATCTTCCCGCTCGAGGGGCACCTGGTCGACCTGCCCGAGGGCGGGGTGCTCGACGAGGCCGACCTGCGCGCGCACGCGCCGAAGGCGATCGAGCGGGCGGCGAAGGAGATGATCGAGCCGACAGTGGGCGACTTCCAGGGGCTTCCGGCGCTGCGGCGCTTCGCCGCCGAGGTCGGGACCTGGCCGGAGGCCGCGGAGGACTGGCAGTGGTGCGCCCGGTTCCTCTACCAGGTGATCGAGCGTCGGGGAACCGGCGGCGGCAACTTCCGCCGGATGTATTCACGCTTCCTCGAGGAGGCCGGCTACGAGGAGTCGGCGGTCGCCCACGACGCCGCCGAGCGCTGGACGGCGCTGGCGATCGCCGCACGCGAGGCGAGCGAGCCCGAGGAGGCCGACGCGAAGCAATGGGAGGCGCTCGCCTTCGAGGCCGGCCAGGCGCTCGAGGCCGAGGAGCGACTCTGGACCCGGCTCGCCGAGAGCCGCTGACTTAGGGCTGTGTGCGAGGGGGCTCCGCAGGTGAAGCCGAGGAGCCACCCGTTCTGAAAAGAGCGAAGTAGCCGAGGGCGTTGCCGGAGCGCCGCTCGAAGCCGAGGCCCGCCGCTGTGGCCCGGCGCCGCATCCCGCCCAGGGCGACGTAGTGGGGATCGCCGAGCAGCTCACCGACCACCAGCCGGCCCCCTGGCTTCAGCACTCGGGCGAGCTCACGTAGCGCGGCGTCCTGATCGGGGACCTCGCCGAGCACGGTGACCAGGAAGGCGGCGTCAAAGCTCCCGTCCTCGAAGGGCATCGCGGTGGCGTCCGCCTGGGTGGGGGTGATGTTCGCGAGGCTGCGCTCGCCGGCGCGCCGCATCGTGTGGTCGAGCATCTCCTGCTGGAGGTCGAGGATGTCGACCGAGCCGCCTGGCCCGACCCACTCAGCGACGTCGAGGGTGTAGTAGCCGGTGCCGGGCCCCACCTCGAGCACCCGCTCGCCCTGATTCGCCTCGAGGATCTCCCTGAGGCGTGCGCGGGTGATGAAGGGATGCGGTGCCTCGACCCAGAAGCGCTGGCCGTAGGGGCAGGCTGATGGGTTCTTCCGCCACCAGAGGGCCGCCCCGGCCACCGCGACCGCGCCGCCCAAGACGAGCTTCCGCAGCTTCACTCCTGCCCGAAGCCGATGCTCGGGTGCGAAGCGGCGCTGCGGACGAAGACCACCTGCCGCAGGTCGACCGAGACGGTCCCGTCTTCGGTCTCCAGGTCGCTCCACCCGTCGGCCTTGTCGAGGGCCTTGCGGAGCTCCTTCAGGCTCGCATCGGTAAGCCGCACCTCCACGACCTGGCCGCCGGAGAAGCCGATCGAGACGCGCTCCGCGGCGGCCATCAGCCGTCGCCTCTTTGGCGGCGGCCCCTCATTGGTCCTCAGCCGGTTCCACGATTTCGGTTAGGACGCCCCCGGTCGAGCGGGGATGAACGAAGGCGACCCGGGACTCGCGGATGCCCTGGCGCGGCTCGGCGTCGATCATCTCGACCCCCGCCTCCTTCAGGCGGCTGAGGACGTCGTCGATGTCGGCGACCGCGTAGGCGACGTGATGGAGCCCCGGTCCGCGCTTGTCGAGGTACTTGCCCACCGGGGTCTCCGGGCCGAGCGGGCTGAGCAACTCGACGTGTCCCTCACCGACGTCGAGCAGCACTGCCTCGACGCCCTGGCTCTCGACGGTCTCGCGATGGGCAACCGGCATCCCCAGCGTGCCCTCGTAGAGGGCGACGGCGCCCTCGAGGTCGTCGGTGGCGACTCCGATGTGGTCGATGCGACCGAGCACGGCGGCAAGTCTAGGTCGTCGGCGGGCCCTCGTCCGCGGCGACCTCCTCCGCGTCGGCCTCCTGCTCCAGGCGGAGGATCTCTCGCAGCGCCGCCACCCCGACCTCGAGCTGCTCGGGTGTCGGCTCCTTGGTGGCGATATGCCGCTGGATCTCGTGCCCGGGCCGGTGGAACGCGCGAGCCGCCGCCGTCTCAGGGTTGCGCTCGCTCCAGGCGAAGAGCTCGGCGGCGATCGAGACGCTCGCCATTCCGACCGCGGCCCTGGCGATCGGACCCGGACGCTCGAGCGCACGCTCGAGCAGCAGCTGGCCCGCGGCCGAGAGCACCAGCATCGGCGCGACCAGGTTGGAGCCGCAGCGCTCGTGCTCCTTGGTGGCGGAGGCGGGATCGTCGGAGCCCGCCTCATAGGCGCCGATCGCCTTGTGCTCCACCCCGTGGTAGGCGGCCAGGTCGCGGTCGCCGAGGGCGACCAGCGCGGGCGCCAGGCCGAGGACCGCCTGGGCGAGCTCGCGGATCGCGCTACTCTCGCCCCGGCGGAGCGAGCGGCTGGCACCCGAGGCGACGAACATCGCCGCCAGCACCCGCACGTCCTCGAAGGGGAGCCGCGCCGCCCTCAGCCGCAGGCGGACGAAGGGGATCAGGAGGAAGGCCTCCGCCAGCCGCAGCGGCCCGCGGAGGAGCGGCACCCGGGCGGCCAGCTCGGGTGCCAGCGCCGGCTTCCGTCCCGAGGCTACCTGGATCTCCCCCCGCTGGCCGCGGGCGGCCGCCGCCCAGGAAGTGGGACCGTGGATCAGCAGTCCGTTGCGCAGCGCCATGCCGCCGAGCCGGAGGGTGTAGGTCTGCTCCTCCGCCGCCCCGGCGCCGTTCTGGCTCCCGTTCTCCGTGCTCATGCCAGCATCCGTTGCGGAAGCTCGTAGAAGAAGCTCGCCGCCAGCTCGATGTCGGCGGCGGGGACGCGTTCGTCGGCCCCATGGGTCAGCGGCGCCGCCTCGATCAGGCCGATCTTGCGGTGCGGGCAGAAGCCGTAAACGACGGCGTCGGGGAAGGCCGTGCGGAAGGGATTGCTGTCGCTGAAGCCGGGCATCACGGTCGGCGCCAGCGCCGCCCCTGGGTCGGCCTCGGCGAGCCAGGCCCCGATCGCGTCCGCCAGCGGCGAGGTCATCGGCGAGCGGTTGCCGACCACCGCTTCGCCGAACTCGATCGTGTAGTCGTCCTCCCCGATCAGCGCCGCGAGTTGCCGGCGGGCCTCCTCCTCTCCGTAGCCGGGCGGCACCCGGCAGTCGATCAGGGCTTCGGCCTCGGAGGGGATCACGTTGGCCTTCTTGCCCGCCTCCGCCTTGGTCGGGGTGAGGGTGACGCCGAGCATCGGTTCGACCAGGTAGTCGCTGAGCAGCGGCGCCTCGGCCCGCAGACGCTCGAGCCCCGTCCACATCCCCTCCTCGCCGGTGAAGTGCTCGCCGAAGAGCGCATGGAGCAACGCCTCCCCCTCTGGCGTCGGCTCGGGCGGGGGCTGCTCCCCCAGCGCGGCGACGCAGCGCGCCAGCTTCAGGAGGGCGTTGTCGCCGATCCGGGGGAGCGAGGCGTGGCCGGCCTCACCGTGGGTCCGCAGCCGGATCCGGAAGATCCCCTTCTCGCCGACGCTGAGCGTGTAGAGGCGGCGCCCGTCGATCTCGATCCGCCCGCCGCCGCCCTCGTTGACGACGAAGTCGCTTCGCACCTTGTCCGGGTGCTGCTCGCAGAGCCAGTGGGCGCCGAGCACGCCCCCCGCCTCCTCGTCCGCGGTCAGCACGAGGAGGAGCTCGCCGGCCGGCCGCCAGCCGCTCTTCGCGAGGGCGATGCAGGCGGCGAGTTCGGCGGCCACCTGTCCCTTCATGTCGAGGGCTCCGCGGCCCCAGATCCAGCCGTCCACAAGCTCACCACCCCAGGGATCGCGGTTCCACTCCTCGCGGTCGGCCCGGACCGTGTCGACGTGGCCGAGGAGGGTCAGGGTCGGGCCATCGCCTTCGCCCCGCAGCCTCGCCGCCAGGTTGGTGCGCTCGGGCTCGGCGGCGAGGAGCTCACAGTCGAAGCCGGCCTCGGTGAGCATCGCCGCCAGCTCCTCCTGGAGGGCGCGCTCGTTGCCGGGCGGGTTGACCGTGTCGACCTGGATCAGGCGCTGGAGCAGCCCAGTCGCGGACGCTCCGAGGCCCGCATGAAACGGGTCGCTCCTCCCACCCAAAACGGGTCGCTCCGGAGCGGAGCGCCCTCGCGCCTGCGGAGCGCCCTCGCGTCTACCGCCTGTTGCGGTGCCCTCCTCCATCGACCCAGCTTATCCCCAGCCCGCTCCGGCGCTGAATCGCGCGCGACCCCGATAGGCTGGACCGGCATACCGACCCAGGAGGTGAACGGTGAGCGACAGCGCATTCAGCAGGTACTTCGATGTCTTCACAGCGCGATCGGGATCGAAGAAGGCCGATCAGCACGGACGCTTTTCGATTCCCGGCGAGCAGATGCTGGAGCTGCCCAAGGGCCGCGTCCGCATCTACTTCGACACCGCGACCGGATCCCCAGGCGATGAGAGCGGGTTCTCGCCTCCCAGCGATCTCTCGGTGAAAGTCGTAGACGAGCAGACCGGCGAGGACGTCCCGATTCGCCACAAGCTCTCCTTCGGAGTCAGCTCCCACGAGACGAGAAAATTCACCCGGACCTACATCGGGCGGATGGATGTCCCGCACGCCGGTGCCTACAAGGTGAGCGCAACCCAGCCGAGCGGCGGATATCCCGAGCCTCACCTGAGCCTGGGTTGAGTTCGCGCGCCCGAGCCGGCCGCTAGGCGAAGATCGCCTGGGCGGCCATCGCCGAGCCGCTGATCACCAGGATCACCGCCATCGCCCGGATCAGCTGATGCTCGTCCAGGCGGCCGGTGAAATGTGAGCCGAGGTAGGCGGCAGGCATCGCCGACGCGGCACCGACCGCGAGGATCCCCCAGTCGACCCCGCTGGGCAGGTGCCCGATCAGCCCGCCGACCCCGACCACTGCGCCGACCGCGGCGTTGGTGCCAACCGCGGGATAGGGCCCCACGCCCGCCCAGCGGACCATCGCCGGCAGCCGCAGCGAGCCGAGGATGAGGCCGACGAGGCCGCCGAGGATCCCGACACCGAAGCCGACCACGGCGGCGTTCACCAGCAGTTCCCGGGTGCTCGGGAGCTCGGTGCCGTTATCGGCGATCGGCCGCTGGTAGCGCCAGACCTCGAGGGCGCCGTAGAGGACGACCACCGAGATCGCCCCGAGGAGGAGGCGATCGGGAAGCACCCCGGAGATCAAGCCGCCGACGATCGCCCCGATCAGCGAGGTCGGCGCCATCCAGGCGAACAGCCTCCAGTTGATCCGGCC
The DNA here is from genome assembly GCA_050697055.1 of Solirubrobacterales bacterium. GTDB lineage: Bacteria > Actinomycetota > Thermoleophilia > Solirubrobacterales > 70-9 > CAVVYV01. Next base: position 5,896 of record JBOGZE010000035.1, on the reverse strand, counting down.
GCCTCGCCAATGGCCATAGCCGGCGGTGATCGCGGCGGCGCCGCTGATCGCGATGTTGGCGCCGGCCCCGGCGGCCGGGCTGCTCGCGACGAGGACGATCAGGGGGAGGCGGAGGTTACCCAGCACCAGGCCGACGAGGCCGCCGAAGAACGAGACGGCGAAGGACCAGACGGCGACGGCGATCAGCTCGAGCGCGTCCAAGGCTGCCGGACGCTACCTGCGCGAGCAAAGCGGGAGTACGCTCGGCTCGAGATGGCGAACGCCAACGTCGGGGAGCAATGAGCGAGCGGCTGTTCGAGACCGGCTGCGAGACCAAGCGCACCGGGGTGCCGCCCGAGGAGGCGCCGCTCGCCGTCCGGATGCGGCCGCGCGACCTCGACGAGCTCGCCGGCCAGACTCATCTGCTCGAACCCGGCTCGACCCTGCGTGTCGCGGTCGAGTCGGGCGAGCCTCACAGCGCGATCTTCTACGGGCCTCCCGGCAGCGGCAAGACCACCGTCGCCCGGATCATCGCCGCCCGCGCCCGCGGCGCCTTCGAGGAGCGCTCGGCGGTCAACGCCGGCCGCGCCGAGGTCCGGGAGGTGATCGCACGGGCAGAAGAGCGGCGGGCTTCGGGACGGCCGACGATCTTCTTCCTGGACGAGATCCACCGCTTCAACAAGGCCCAGCAGGACGCCCTGCTGCCGGCGGTGGAGGAGGGGCTGGTGACCCTGATCGGCGCCACCGCGGAGAACCCCTACTTCGAGGTCAACTCGGCGCTGCTCTCCCGCTGCCAGATCTACGAGTTTCGGCAGCTGGAGGAGGCGGAGATCGAGCAACTGCTCCGGCGGGCGTTGGAGGACGAGCATGGACTCCCGGAGGCACCGGCGGTTCCCGCCGAGGCCCTGGAAATGCTGGCGGCCCGCGCCGGCGGCGATGCCCGCGTCGCCTTGGCGGCGCTCGAGCGGGCGACCGAGACCACCGCCGCCGCCGGTCAATCCGAGGTGTCGATCGAGGCGGTCGAGGACGCCCTCCAGCGCAAGGCGCTGCTCTACGACCGCGAGGGCGACAGGCACTACGACTACATCTCGGCCTGGATCAAGGCCACCCGCGGCTCCGACGTCGACGCCTCGATCTACTACCTGGCGGTGATGCTGGAGGGCGGAGAGGACCCGCGCTTCCTCGCCCGGCGGATGGTGATCTTCGCCTCCGAGGACATCGGCAACGCCGACCCGCAGGCGCTGATGGTCGCCAACGCCGCCGCCCAGGCGGTCGACCGGGTGGGGCTGCCGGAGTGCGCGCTCAACCTCTCCCAGGCGGCGGCCTACCTGGCCCTGGCGCCGAAGTCGAACGCCTCGACCAGGGCGATCTCGCGGGCCGGCGCCCACGTCCGCGAGCACGGCGCCGCCGAGCCGGCGCCCCACCTCCAGGACGCCCACTACCCGGGGGCCGCGAAGCTCGGACGCGGCGAGGGATACCGGTACCCCCACGATGAGCCCGGCGCGGTCACCGACCAGCCGCTGGCGCCGGAGTCCGTGCGCGACGAGCGCTTCTACGAGCCCACCGAGCGAGGCTTCGAGGCGGAGCTGCGGCGGCGCTGGCGGGAGTTGCGGGAGCGGTTTGGGCGCCGCTCCGACTGAGCCGGATCAGCCCACCCGTCAACAGATTCCTAATAAATCGAGGGGCGCAACCTTGGGCCGGAGCAAGTGTTCTGGGGACTGTCTGACGCTCCGGTCGCGAAGGTTCGCCGGAGCCGACGCGTTAAGAGCCGGGGAGTGGACACGGAGGTCGGGTGCCTTGGGGATTGGCGCCCGGCCTCCTCTTTTTCCGGGGTCGTAGAATCGCCGGGCGAGCGAACCCGACGAGAGGAAGCAGGCCATGGAGGCGAGAAGCTCCCGCAGGACGACCACACGCAGCCGCGGTCAGAGCGGCAACGGCGCGGCACCGAAGTCCTCGCGCACGAAGAGATCCAAGGCCGCTTCCAAGAAGCGCTCCGCGCCGAAGAAGGCGCTCGAGTCCTTCAACCCGACGACCGGTGAGCTGCTCGGGACGGTCGAGACCCTCACGCCGGCGAAGGTGCAGGGCGTCGTCGACGACGTCGCCGAGGTGCAGCCCTTCTGGGCGCAGCTCTCGCTCGAGGACCGCGCCCGCTACATGCGCCGGGCCGGCGACGTGCTCCTGGCCGAGGCCGACGAGCTCGCGGGGCTGCTCACCCGCGAGCAGGGCAAGCCGCGGGTCGAGTCTTACTCGATGGAGCTCTTGCCCACGGTTGACGCGCTCAAGTGGATCGCCGACCAAGGCCCCGAGATCCTCGCCGACGAGAAGCTTCCCTTCCCGCAGGCGTTCCTGAAGACGAAGCGGGCGAAGTTCGCCTACGAGCCGATCGGGGTGGTCGGCGTGATCGCCCCCTGGAACTACCCCTGGTCGATCCCATTCGGCGAGGTCGCGATCGCGCTGATGGCGGGGAACGGCGTCGTCCTCAAGCCCGCCAGCATGACGCCGCTGATCGGCGAGCGGATCCGGATGATCTTCGAGAAGGCCGGTTTCCCCGAGGGCCTGGTCCGGACGATCCACGGCGGCGGCCGGGTCGGCGACGCGCTGGTCAAGTCGTCCGCGGGGAAGATCTTCTTCACCGGCTCTGTTGAGATCGGCTACAAGGTCGGGGTCGAGTGCGCGAAGCGGATGAAGGGCTCAGTGCTCGAGCTCGGCGGCAAGGACCCGCAGATCGTCTGCGCCGACGCCGACCTCGCCAACGCGGTCTCCGGCGCGGTCTGGGGCGGCTTCGCCAACGCCGGCCAGACCTGCTCCGGGATCGAGCGCGTCTACGTCCACCGCGACGTCTCCGACCGCTTTCTCGAGGGCGTGGTCCGGGAGACCGAGCGGCTCACCGTCGGCGACCCGATGGAGTGGACCACCGAAACGGGACCGATGGTCTCCGCCGAGCAGGCCGACCTGGTCACCGAGCTGGTCGACGACGCGATCGCCAATGGGGCGAAGCGCCTCTGCGGCGGCCCGGTGAAGGTCAAGGGGATGAAGGGACGCTTCATCGCCCCCACCGTGCTCACCGGGGTCACCCACGAGATGCGAATCATGCAGGAGGAGATCTTCGGCCCGGTGCTGCCGGTGATGATCGTGGAGAGCGACGAGGAGGCCTTGAAGCTGGCGAACGACTCGCAGTTCGGCCTGGGCGCCTCGGTCTGGACGAAGGACCGCGGCAAGGGCGAGCGGATCGCCGGCCAGATCCAGTCCGGGATGGTCTGGGTCAACGACCACTCCTTCTCCCACGGCGCCTGCCAGTGCTCCTGGGGCGGGGTGAAGGACTCCGGGCTGGGCCGCTCGCACTCGAAGTTCGGCTTCTACGAGTGCGTCAACATCAAGCTGGTCAGCTGGGAGCCGGGCTGGACCCGCGACTCCTGGTGGCAGCCCTACGATCAGGACGTCGGCGACGCCTTCCGCGCCTCGGCCCAGCTCCTCTACAGCCGCAACGGCAACCGGATGAAGGCGCTCCGCGAGCACGGCGGCGCCTTGCTGCGGGTGGGCCGCCGGGCGCTGCAGAAGGGCAAGTAGGGCCCCCACCGGCGCCGGCGCCTGACGCAAGTCCCCAGTGGCGCGGGGGGCGCATGCTATCTTTCCGCGCTTCAATCGACCTGCTTAACCGCTGGCGCGTCCGCCGCGCCGGCGGCCGGGGGAACCAATCCCGGGGCGAATTGCCGATATCGGCATAACGCGACTCTCTTCCGCGTGAGCCCGACAGCTAACCCCGGAAGCGCCTACAAGAGAGAGGTCAACCGATGGATCAGACGGGCCCGCGGGTCTCCGGCTTCCGGCGACTCCTAACCAGAACGTCGAGCCGAGTCTCACGGGTGCTCTCCCGGGCCAGTCATCTGCGCAAACAGACGCTTGCCGTAACTGGATTGCTGCTCGCGATCGCTGCCGTGCTCCTCACCCAGCACCTGGTCGGCGACCGGGCGAGCGCCGCGACGGCGAGGGCGGCCAAGTCCGTGTCGATCGCGACCAAGACCTTCCGCCTGACCCAGGCCGACCAGAAGGAGAGGCTCACCGTCGGCTGCCCCGGCCGGAGCTCGCCGCTGGGCGGCGGGATGGTGACCAACCCGCCTCCGAGCAGCGACGGGGAGGGCGTTTATCCCCACTCGTACGAGCGCCTCGGCGTGCAGCAGGCCTGGCATGTCACCGCAGTCCTGTTCGATCCGAACCCGCGGAGCACGGTGGCTCGTGACGTCATCCTGCAGGCCGTCTGTGGGCCGAAGCTCGGGCATGTGACACCCCCGCACAAGACCAAGTACGTGAAGCCCGGTCAGACGAAGGCGGTCGTGGCGACCTGCCCCGGCCGCAGACACCTGTTCTCCGGTGGCTTCCAGCGCACCGACTTCGTCACGCAGGGCGGCAACTTCGTCACCGAGTCACACGCAATCTCTCCGAAGTCATGGCGCGTAGTCGGTCACGCTTTCGGCGCCTTCGGCGGCGAACTCACCGCGATCGCCTACTGCGTGAGGAGCAAGAGGCCTCTCCTGACCGAGGTCTCGAACTCGACCGTGTTGGGAACCGGGTCGACGGGAACCGCGACCACGCCGAGCTGCCCCCCGGGCCGGCGGTTGACCGCCGGCGGTTTCAGCAGCAACGGATCCGAGTCGGTCCTCTTCACCAACGGCATGATCAACGGGGATGGGACCTGGTCTGGCTCCGGTTACAACACCGGGGCGGCGACGAGCCTCACCGCCTACGGCTACTGCCTCAACATCTAGGGCGGCTGGGTAGTCCCATCCGCGCTACCCGGTTCGCCCGCCGTGGCGGGCGAAGAAGCGGACGTGCATGTGGTCGTCGTGGAAGACCAGCTTCTGCACGATCTTTCGCGGCCCCCCTAGCTTGGTGTGGGGACCGACGAAGACGAACTCGGCGCCCGCGGCGACGAAGCGATCAACCAGGTCCTGAGCCAGCAGCCGGTCGATCTGGGCGACCTTCGAGGGGACCAGTTCCTGGAGGTCGCGCCGCGGATAGAGGATGTCGACATCGGTGCCGTTCTGGTGCGAGGCGTGGCCGAGCCCGCCGAAGCGCTTCCCGAAGTCGCCGCCGTGCGGTCGGCTGAGATCGGCGATCCCGACCCGGGGCGCGGCGGGGTGGGCCGCCCGGTACTCGGCGATCACCACGAGCACGATCGCGATCGTCCGCCCGGCCGCCCAGCGCCGCCACGGCCGGTTCGGTGACTGCTTCAGCGGAAAGTCCCAGGTGAAGAAGTCCGGGCCCTCCGGCGCCAGCTGGACGCCGCGGACGAGCGCGCCCCGCTGGGGCGTGCCAAGGGAGACCGAGCCCGCGTCGAGCGGACCCTGTTCGACCTGCTCGACGCCGATCGTGCTGGCTGTGGCCGGCGACTGTGCCAGCGCCGGCCGGTCGCCCGGCTCGGAAACCACCAAGACGAGCGCGGCCAGCCAGGGAGGGGCAGCGACGAGTAGGCCGAGGGTGCGGACGATGACCCAAGAACACCACCCCGGCCCGCTAGATTCGCCCCGATGCCACCTGGCGTCGAGCAGACGGCTGCGGCCGAGAAGCCGGGCAGCGATCCGGCGCCCGGGCGGGCGGCGGAGGGCCCCGCGATCGAGCTCGAGGGGATGCGCCGCGACTTCGGTGAGCGCAGGGGCCTGGCGGAGCTGAGCCTGCGCCTCGAGCGCGGGCAGAGCCTCGCGGTGCTCGGCGCCAACGGCTCGGGCAAGACCACCCTGCTCCGGGTGCTGGCCGGCCTCCTGCGGCCGAGCGCCGGCCGCGCCGCCGTACTCGGCTGCTCGCTGCCCCGGGAGACCTGGCGATTGCGGGGCCGGGTCGGCTACCTCGGGCACCAGCCGCTGCTCTACCGTGACCTCAGCGGGCGCGAGAACCTCCGCCTCGCCGCCGCCCTCAACGGAAT
>JBOGZE010000034.1:0-20147 GCA_050697055.1 Solirubrobacterales bacterium | reverse complement strand
GCGGGTGGTCGTAGACTTCAACCAGTCGCCGGCCTTCGTGGTCACTGTGTTTGTCCAAGACAACGAGCCGGACGGCTGGCCGCCATGAGCTTGACGATCGCAGGAATCACCTTCGACGACTCGGAGTACGACGACCGGAGTGATGTCCTCTACCTCAGCGTCGGGCCCCCGCGAGAGGCTGCCCGCACCGTGGCCACCCCCGAGGGCCACGCGATCGACTACGACGACTCCGGTGCCGTGATCGGCATGGTGCTGGTCAACGTGCGGTTCCTGCTCGAGCGCGAGGGCGCGGTCACGGTGACGATTCCGCCGGATCGGGTGGTCGCCGCAGAGATCGAGCCTGCCCTGGCGACCGCCTGATTGGCCGCCTGACGTTTGGGCATTTTCGTGCCCAAACCGCTGATAATCGCCCGCAATTTGCGGTGAAAGATCGAGCTCTCAGAACGGCGGCGGCAGGTGCCACATTCCGCATTGGAATGCGGGTTTCCGGGGCTTTTCGGGATCCTCCCGGAGGGAACTGTCACGCCGGAGGCCGCGGGTTCGAGTCCCGTCGCTCCCGCTAGCGTCCGCCCGATGACAACTCGCCGCGGGCCGGCCCCGAGACCCTTGCTCTGCCTGGCATTCGTGATCGCCACCCTGGCGGCGCCCGCGGTGGCGCTCGCCGACGATTCGCTGCCCGTCGATCCGGCGGATCAGCCTCCGTTCGACGGTGGCGAGACCTTCCGGCTCTCGAAGCCCCCCTCCGATAGCGAGCCCCCGCCCGGCTTCACCCTCAGCGCCCCCCGGGTCACCGCGATCGCCACCGACGCGGTCAGCAGCGAGATCACCGACGCCGCCACCCACGAGGTCCGGGTCCGGACACGGGTCGGAACAGGGGCGGAGCCTCAGTGGCAGGTCGACATCTTCGACGCGGACGGGACCGACGTCGCCCAGGTGGTGATCGATGACCGCAGAGGCGAGGTGGTCGAGAATTGGACCGGCTCGCAGGTGGAGACGAAGCTCGCCCGCGGCTACGAGGACGCGGTCTCGGGGGATCTGAGCGAGTGGTGGTTCTGGCTGCCGCTCTGTGTCCTCTTCCTGGCCCCCTTCGTCGACCCGCGCCGGCCGCTTCGCCTCATCCATCTGGACCTGCTGGCGCTGCTCGGGTTCAGCGCCTCGCTGTTCTTCTTCAACAAGGGCGACATCGACCTCTCGGTCCCCCTGGTCTATCCCGTCCTCGCCTACGTGTTCATCCGGATGCTGATCGCCGGATTCAGGCCGGCCGAGAGCGGCGATCGCCTCCTACCCCTGCTCTCGCGCAACTGGTTGGTTGCGGGAGTCGTGGCGCTGGTGGCGCTCCACGCCGGGTGGGTGATCGCCGACGGAAAGGTGATCGACGTCGGCCTCGCCGGGGTGGTCGGCGCCGACCGGAGTACCGACGGGGAGGAGGTCTACACCGAGGACTTCTCGGAGGGCCTGCCCTCGAGCGGTGACGTTCGCGGCGACACCTACGGGCCGGTCAACTACATCGCCTACGTCCCTTTTGAGCAGGCCTTTCCCTGGAGCGGCCGCTGGGACGGCGTCCCCGCGGCGCGGGCGGCAGCCCTCGGCTTCGACCTGCTCACCGCGCTCGCCCTGTTCGCCCTCGGGGCGCGGCTGCGACGGCGCGACCCTGGCGCCTCCTTGAGCGAGGAGGGGCGGACCCTCGGCCTCGCCCTCGCCTTCGCATGGCTCGCCTACCCCTTCACCCTCTACACCCTCGGCTCCAGCTTCAACGACTCGCTGGTCGCCCTCCTCGTGGTCTGCTGCCTGCTGGTTGTCTCCTCGCCTCCGGCGCGCGGCGCGCTCGCGGCACTCGCGGGGCTGACGAAGTTCGGCCCCTTGGCGCTGGCGCCGCTGCTCGCGGCGGGAACCGGGGAGCGGCGCCCCCGGCCGCTGCTCCTCTTCGGGCTCGCCTTTCTCGCGGTCGCCGCGCTCGTCACCGTGCCGCTGCTACCGGACGGAGGGTTCCGTGACCTCTATGACCGCTCGCTCGGCTACCAGGCCTCGCGGGGGTCGCCGTTCAGCATCTGGGGGCAGGCGCCGTCGCTGGACCCCCTGCAGACGGTTACCAAGGTCTTTGCGGTTGGCTTCGCGCTCGCGCTTTTCTTCTGGCCGCGCCGCCGCGGCCCGGTGCAGCTTGCGGCCCTGGCGGCGGCGACCCTGATCGCGATCCAGGTCACCTCAAATCACTGGTTCTACCCGTACACGGTCTGGTTCGCCCCGCTCGTGCTGATCGCCGTCTTCTCATCCCAGCGAGGCGCGGAATCCGTCTCCCAGAGCGGAATCTGACGCTTGTTGGACATCGGGGAGGGGATCTTTCGACACCGGTCCAACGACTGCCCCGCGCGCGCCGCGGACAATTCCTCTCGACGGTCCCGGAAATGCGAGGGTGCTCTGATAATCCGAGGGTGCTCCGAGGCAATGCCGAGGAGGATCCCGTTGCGTGTCGGAGGAGCGACCCGATTAGCGTCGGGGAACGAGGAGCTATGCCAGCGATGAGACAGATAGTCGCCTTCGGCGGTGGCGGGTTCTCGATGGAGTCGGGTAATCCGATGCTCGACGACTACGTCCTCGGGATCACCGGCTCGGCCGAGCCGCGGGTCTGCTTCCTGCCGACGGCGAGCGGCGACGCCGATCACTATGTGGTGCGCTTCTACAACGCCTTCCGGGAGCGCGCCCGGCCCTCGCACATCAGCCTCTTCCGGCGCGAGCGCGGCGTCTCCGACATGCGCGCCCATCTGCTCGCCCAGGACCTGATCTACGTCGGCGGCGGCAGCCTGCTCAGCCTGCTCGGGGTCTGGCGGGCACATGGAGTCGACGAGATCCTCCGCGACGCCTGGCGGGCGGGGGTCGTGCTCTGCGGGCTCAGCGCCGGCTCGCTCTGCTGGTTCTCCGAGGCGGTCAGCGGCTACCACGGTGAGATCAACCGGGTCACGGGGCTCGGCTTCCTCTCGCACAGCAACGCCGTTCACTACGGCGAGGGCGAGCGCCGCGCCGCCTTCCACCGCCACCTTCTGGACGGGATGCCCGCGGGCTATGCCGCGGAGGACGGCACCGCCCTTCGCTTCGTCGGCGACGAGCTGGTCGAGGTGGTCGCCTCGAGGCAGGAGGCGCGCGCCTACAGGCTCGAGCGCCGCGGCCCCTGGGTGACCGAGACCCGGCTGGCGACCCGTTTCCTGGGTGCCCCCTCGGTGCCGACGCTCCTCCCGGACTCGATCGGGAGGGCGCTCGCCGCATGAGCCATCAATAGCGCCGCGATGACCGAGCGTCGCATCCTCGCCCTCGGCGGACACGACTTCGACCGGCGCGTCGGAAACGACGCGATCTGCGACCGGATCGTCGAGCTCGCCCAGTCCCCGAAGCCGCGGATCTGCCTGCTGCCGACGGCGAGCGGAGATCCCCATGACCAGATTGCTCGCTTCCGCCGTGCCTTCGGCGAGCGGGACTGCGTTCCCTCAATCGTCTCCCTGTTTCGCCTGGGCGAGAAGCCGCTCGATCTGCGCAACGAGCTGCTCGGCCAGGACGCGATCTACGTGGGGGGCGGCAGCCTCCTCAATCTGATGGCGATCTGGCGCGCCCACCGTCTCGACGAGATCCTCCGCGAGTGCTGGCGGGAGGGAATCCTGCTCTGCGGGCAGAGCGCCGGGGCGATGTGCTGGTTCGAGCGCGGGATCACCAGCTCCTCGGGCGAGCCCACGATCGCGGCCGGGCTCGGCTTCCTGCCGGGCACCGCCTGCGTCCACTATCTCTCGGAGCCTCGGCGCCGCCGCCGCTTTCTGCGGGCGATCGAGCACGGCGACCTGGATGGCGGTCTTGGCCTCGAGGATCAGACCGGCGCCGTGTTCGAGGGCACCGAGATGACGGAGACGGTGAGCGCGCGGCCGGGCGCCAGTGCCTGGGAGGTCGCCCGGCTCGACGGCGAGCCGACCGAGACGGCCCTGACCGCGCGCCACCTCGAGGAGTCCCGCCCGCCGATCAACGACCCCCGAGCCGAGATCCTCGAGTTCCGCCGGACGCTCGCCGCAAGGGCGACCTCGCGCCGTGCCCGCCGCGGTCGCCGTGGATAGCGCCAGGCGGCGCGCTACCGACGTTAAACGGGTCGCTCCTTGGCTTCGCCGGCGGAGCGCCCTCTCATCTCGGGCGATCCGAAGGGACGAAGGTCGCGCGCCTAGAGGGTCCCGCCGGCGGCTGGTGGGGCGGTCGGGTCCGCCCCCTCGTCGCCGAGCTGCTCGCGAGCGAGAAAGTCCTCGGCGAGCAGCGGGTTCTCCTTGCTGCGCTCGACCACGTTAAGCAGGTCGGTCATCGAGGAGACCTCCTCGAGTTGCTCCTTGACGAACCAGGTGAGGAACTGCTCGGCCTGGAAGTCGTTGTTCTCACGGGCGAGCTTGAAGAGGTCGTCGATCTCCTCGGTCACCCGCTTCTCCTGGGCGAGGGCCATCTTCACCGGCCCGACCACGTCGTCGTAGGTGGTCTGCTGCGACTTGATGTCGGGGATCCGCACCTCCTCGCCGGTATCGAGCAGGTACTGGACCATGATCATCGCGTGGTTTCTCTCCTCGACTGCCTGGCGATAGAAGAAGGCGGCAAGCCGGGGCAGGGTCTCGGAGTCGTAGTAGACGGCGGCGCCGACGTACTGCTGCGAGGCGGCGAACTCGTTCGAGATCTGCTCGTTGAGCGCTTCGGCGAAGCTCTGCTCGGCCATCGCCGCAGCCTACCCGGCCCAACGAAAGCCGGTCTCGCTGAGCGCCGGCTCGAGGGGGCTCGAGGGCAGGCCGGGCTCGGTGCCGGCGGTGTTGTAGCCCGAAGGCGCAACGTCGTTGGGAGTATCGGGGTGGAAGATCGAGGCCAGGTACTGGATGTGTCCGCGGCCGGGGCCCAGCTCCCACTGGCCGCCGCCGTAGGCGCCGATCCCGTTCGCCTCGCAGTGGTCGTAGCCGGCGAAGAGCTGGCTCAGCGGGCCGAAGCGGGAGGGCTTGATGTTGACCATCTTCGGCTTCCAGGGCTGGCTATCGATGTCGGCGACCGAGTGGATCACGGCGTCCCAGGTGACCCGCTCGGCCACCGGGTCGAGGATCGGCTTGGTCTCCTCGTTCACGTCTGGGTCCTCCAGCCAGGCCTTGGGGAAGGCCTCGACCAGTTTCCGGTAGAGCTCGGGGTCGGTCTCGACGTCCACCGGGGTCCCCTTGTACTGGCCCTTGAGGTCGAGCGAGTCGACTGCGCCGGTCTCCACCAGCTGGCCGATCAGCTCGTCGGTCCAGTCGTTGGTCGGGTCGAGCTTGAAGCGGAGGGTCGGGTAGACCTCGAGCCGCTCGCGCACCGGCTCGATCGTCGAGACCTCATCCGATCCGGGTGCTGTCAGCCTCATCGAGACGACGAAGGTAACCGGTCTCGGCTCGAGCCCGAGACGGCCGTGCAGCGACTCACCCGCTTGGCGGAGGGCGAGATCGAGGGCGGCGCTCTCGAAGGCCCAGCGCCGGTAGTTGAGTGAGACCTCGCGCTCCGGCGGGCTCGGGAACAGCGGCAGCCCCTCGAGCAACTCCGAGAATGAGGCGATCGTGTGCTCACCGGCGAGGTCGAGAACCGATCCGGCGTCCTGGAGGGCGATGTGATCGAGCGCGTCGTAGACGACGTCCTCGCCGACCCCCTCCTCGCCATCCCCCTTCAGGTGGATGACGGTGGTCTGCCGCTCCATCTCCTCGGTGATCTTGTGCTCGAGCCCCTCGAGCTCGTAGGAGTCGATCTTCAGCGGCAGGTCGGCGATCTTCTCGTAGCTGCTCACGGTCGAGGCAATCTAGTGTGTCGAGCCAATTGACCCAGTGGCGAAGGGAGAGGAGATGAGCAAGGAGCTCGATGCCGACTACGGCAAGGGGCTGAGCGCCTTGGGACTGAACTGCACCCTGAAGAAGTCGCCCGAGCGCTCGCACACCGAAGCTCTGATGAACCGCGTCCTCGGCCTGATGGAAGAGCACGGGGTCGAGACGGAGATCCTCCGGCCGGTGGACTACGCGATCAAGTTCGGGGTCAGCTCAGACGAGGGCGAGGGCGACGAGTGGCAGCAGGTGCTCGAGAAGGTGAAGGCGGCCGACATCATCCTGATGGGGATGTCGATCTGGTTCGGGGTCCGTTCGTCGGTCGCGCAGATGGTGATCGAGCGCCTCGACGGGACCTACGAGGAGCGAAACGAGGCGGGCCAGTACCCGCTCTACAACAAGGTCGCCGGGGTCGTGGTCACCGGAAACGAGGACGGCGCCCATGCCTCCGCCGAGACCACGCTCTTCAACATGACCCACCTCGGCTGCGTGGTGCCGCCGAACGCGGACACCTACTGGGTCGGGGATGCCGGCCCGGGGCCGTCCTACCTGGACGCGGGCGGGCCTGAGCATCCCTACACGCAGCGGACCAGCTCCTGGTGCGCCCACAACCTGCTCCACATGGCGGTGATCCTGCGCGACCACCCGATCCCGCCGATCGGGAACACGCTCGAGGAGCACGGAGGGGACGCCGTCCACGGCGGCTGACAGCGACGCGATAGAGGGCGCATCCTGGCGCTCTTTGGCCGCGCTTTAGCGGCGGGGTCTAGACCTGTGCCCCGCAAGCGACCGGAGGAGGCCCTGAAGATGAGATGCGCACGAGTCGCACTCGCAGCCACGGCGGTGGGCACCGCCGCGATGCTCACCGGCGGTGGTGAGGATGGATCCATGGCCGCCACCCAGGCGAGCGCGGCCGGCAAGGCGAAGAAGACGACCAAGCTCGAGCGTCGCGACAGCAAGTACGGGAAGGTGCTGTTCGCCGGCAACGGCCGGGCCCTCTACCTGTTCACCTCCGATGCGGGCCGCACGAGCAACTGCGATGGCGAGTGCGCGGCCGCCTGGCCTCCGTTCTACGCGCGGGGCAAGCTGCGCGGCGGCCCCGGCGTGAGCCGCAAGCTGCTCGGCAAGACGACTCGCTCCGACGGGCGCAGGCAGGTGACGTACAACGGGCACCCGCTCTACTTCTACGTGCACGACCCGCGCGGACAGATCCTCTGCCACAACGTCTTCGAGTTCGGCGGCGATTGGCTGGTGGTCCGGGCCTCGGGGAACCCGGCCCCCTAGCGGCCTCTGCTAGGCACCGGGCGTCTGCGTGAGCTCCTTGCGCAAGCGGCGGGCGACGGCACGGAGCGGCTCGGGATCGCGATGCGCCCGGGCCAGTGTCAGCCCTCCCTCGATCGCGGCGAGGATCAGGATCGCCTCCTCGCGGGCGGCAGCTTCCCTCCAGCCGGCGGCCCGGAGCCTCGCCTCGAGCAGGGATTGCCAGCGCTCGAAGGCCTGCCGGCACGCCTCCCGGACGCGCCTCGATCCGACCGCGGTATCGAGAGTGACGGCGGCAACCGGGCAGCCGCGCGTGTAGTCGGAGCGCTCCAGCTCACCCGCGAGGTACTCCACCACCCTGCCGATCGCCTCGGCGACGTCATCGCTCGACTGCAACAACAGCTCGATGCCCTTGCCGATGCCGGCGCCCTCCGCGGCGACCGCCTCGACCGCGAGCTCCTCCTTGCCACCCGGGAAATGGAAGTAGAGCGAGCCGCGCGGCGCTTCGCTCTTCTCCAGCACCTCGCTGAGGCCGGTGCCGTCGTAGCCCTGGCGGCGAAAGAGCTCGGCGGCAGTGCGGACCATCCGCCTGCGCGTTCGCCGTCCTCTGTCTGTCGCTCCGGTTGCCATGAGGAAATATGATGATCGGTCTAGTATCCTAGCCGCTCCCACAGATGTGACCCGTCTGACCACGAGGAGCGACCTGTTTAGAGGAGAACCATGGAGCTTGACGAGCTGAGGGCGATCTCCAATCCGTTGATCGCCGCCTGGAACGAGCAGGACCCCGATCGGGTTGTCGACTGCTACACCGAGGACCTCATCTACATGGACCCCAATACGCGCGGAGCGGTCGAGGGCGCCGATGCCTTTCGTCGGTACCTGACGAAGCTGTTCGGGCGCTGGCAGATGCATTGGGAGGTCAAGGAGACATTCCCCCTCAGGGACGCCGACGGGGCGGCCGGCCTCTGGCGCGCATCGTTCCGCCTGCCCGGCGGCGAGCAAGAGGTGCATGCGGACGGGATGGACCTCATCCTGATCGAGGGTGACCGGGTGAAGCGAAACGAGGTCTACTTCGACCGCGCCGTGCTCGCTCCGCTGGTCACCGAGAGCGTCAAGGAGGCAGCGGCATGAGGGAGCTGAACTTCATCGAGAAGGGCAAACTCGAGTGGCGGGAGGCACCCGACCCGAAGCTCCAGGGCGACGGCGAGGCGATCGTGCATCCGGTCGCGCTCGCCACCTGCGATCTCGACGCGGGAATCGTCAGCGGTCCCGCCCCGATCGAGGGACCGTTCCCGTTCGGGCACGAGTGCGTCGCCGAGGTGACCGAGGTCGGCGACGGGGTCAAGTCCGTGGAGCCCGGAGACCTGGTCAGCGTCCCGTTCCAGATCTCCTGCGGGGAGTGCGACGCCTGCCGCGCGGGTCAAACAGGCAACTGCAAGTCGGTTCCTCGCCTCTCGATGTACGGGCTACCGATCGGCAAACAGCAATTCGGCGGCTTCGCCAGTGACGCCGTCCGGGTCCCGTTCGCCGATGCGATGCTGGTCCCGATCCCGGAGGGGGTCGAGCCCGCGACCGTCGCGAGCCTCTCCGACAACATCCCGGACGCCTACCGGACGGTCGCGGGACCGCTCGAGCAGGCGCCGGGCTCGCCGGTGCTGATCTGCATGGGCGCGGGCTCGATCGCGCTCTACTCGGTGGCGATCGCTCTCGCTCTCCGGGCCGAGCGGGTCGACGTCGTCGGTGGAAGGGAACGGGAGCGCGAGCTCGCCTCCGAGCTCGGCGCCAACCTGCTCGACGATTCCTTCCCCGACCGAGCGGGTTTCTACCCGATCACCGTTGACGCGAGCGCCCGCCCTGAGGGCATCGCCTGCGCCCTGCGCTCAACCGACGCGGACGGGATCTGCACAAGCATCGGGATCTACTTCCAGCCCGTCCCGCTGCCGCTGTTGGAGATGTTCACCCAGGGAATTACCTTCAAGACCGGCCGGCCCCACGTGCGCACCCTGATGCCCGATGTCCTCGATCTGGTTCGGGAGGGCAGTTTCGACCCGGCGCCGATGACGGTCCAGACCGTCGGCTGGGACGACGCGGCGGAGGCGCTCTCCGAGCTCCGAGTAAAGACCGTCGTAACCCGCTAAGGGGAATTCAGCAAGAGGGCCGCGCGATCTTCAGACCGCCGGATCGCCGATCCCTGCAGGTAGCGCGGCCGTTTGATGCCGCTCAGCAGATCCCGACCTGGGACGGGCGCAGGGCGCAGATCCTGGGGTCGGCGAAGAGCGCATCCATGTCCTGGGGTCGCGCCCAGTAGAGGATCGCCCCGGCCTTCTGGAAGATCGCGTTGACGGTGCAGTCGGCCGCCTGCGCGGGGCCGACGCTCTTCACGGGATCGGGTGAGGTCGAGACGGGCGTCGAGGTGAAGGAGATCTGGACGCCGAGGTTGAGCTTCTGCGTCTTCGGCTCAAGACGCTTGAACGTCGGCTTTGCGCCCTTGCGCTTCGGCTTGATCTTCTTGAAGTTGGCCCTCTTGTATTGGGTGAAGAGGCTCTTGACCGAGGTCCGCATGCCGGCGCCGGCGCCGGTCTGGCAGGACTTCTGAGTCTGGGAGCTCTGCAGGCCGTGACGGCCGGCGACCACCCGGGCGGACTGCCGGTCGATCGTCCGCGCCATCAGGCCGAGATTCCAGTCGGCGCGGGCGAAGGGCACGATGCCGAGCTGCTGGCCGCTGCCGGCAGCGTTGATCCAGTTGGCGAGCGCCGCCAGCCGCCCCTTGAGCCGCTTCAACATCGGGTTGAAGGCATCCTCCCACCGGGGCAGCCCGGGGTCGGTCGAGCGGGCGGTGTTCCAGTCGATCTGCTCCCAGTCGAGCAGCACCGCCGAGACCTCCGGCGCCTCGGTCAGGCTGAACATGTAGCCGGTGGTGTTATTCGGATCGAAGCTGAGGCCGTTGAGGGCGACAATCCGGTTGCAGGGGAACTGCCGGCGTAGTTCGGTCGCGATCTTCCGCTCGTTGGCAGCCTCGGTGTCCTGGAACCGCGTGTTGATCAGGAAGATGTCGCGGTCGCGGAGCCGAGGCCGGAGGCCACCCGTGGCCTCGTCGGAGTTGGCGTAGGTCTCGATGTCGTTGAACTTGTTGATCCGGATCACCATCGTGAAGCGGTCGGCTTGGGGCGCCGTCGGATAGAGCGTGTCGAGCTGGGGGCCGCAGGCCGCATTGGCGCTCTTCTTCGCGGCGGCACGGCTCGCGGACGGCATGCCCAAGGCGAGTGCGAGCAGGGCGGCAAGGGGCACGATTGTCAGTCGGCGCGCGCGCACCACTAGGTCGTCGGGGGTCGGAGGAAGGCGATCTCAGGCTGCTGGAAGAGCAGGCGCATCGAGGCGTCGGAGGCGAAGAAGAAGAAGGCACCTCCGCCGAGCTTCAGGCCCGCTGCGGCGCATTGAGCCGCGGTGGTGGCGGAGGTACTGGTGATCGCCATACCCGAGCCGGAGGTGGGCGTGTCGCTGAAGGAGATCTGCAGCGAGAGGTTGTTGAGGCTGGGACGACCCTTCTTCTTCAGCTTCCGCCTGACGGTGATCTTCCGCTTCTTCCCCTTCCGTTTCACCGTCTTCTGGATGAACTTGAACTTGTACTGATCGAGGATCGCCTTGACCCGATTGCTGTATCCCGTCGGGCCGCCTTCGGCGCAGGCATCCTGCGTCATCACGCTCTGTGGGCCGAGATGCCGGCCGCCGAGGCGGCTGTTCTTCTTGTCGAGGTCCTGCGCGATCTGGCCGTAGTTCCAGGTGGCGTCATCGATCGGGACCAGGCCGCTGCGCTTCGGAGCCGCGGACGGGTTCGCGGCGAGAGTCCCTGCCATCAGCGCGTCCCAGCCCTTGATCCGGGGGAGCGCCACCGAGTACTTCTGGTTCCAGACGGGGCGGGTCGGATCGGTCAAGCGTCCCGTGTTCCACTCGGTGGGCTCGAAGTTGGTGATCAGGGCGTAGACGTCGGGGTGATCGATGAGCGAGAACGCGTAGCCGGGGACGGTCGGGTCGAAGCTCATCCCGTTGAGGGCGATGATCCGGTTGCAGGGGAAGGCCGCGCGCAGATCGGTCGCGAGCTCGCTCGCGACGGCGGGCGTGGTGGTCTGGAAGCGGGTGTTGATCACGAAGATGTCCTGGGGGCGAACCCGGCCCCCCAGCCCGCCGGTCGCCTCGTTGAAGTTCGCGTAGGTGTCGACGTTTCCCTGCTGGTTGATCCGAATCAGCATCGTGAAGCGAGTGGCGCCGGGGCCGGCCGGGCTGAGCCCCGGAGGCAAGGGGGGGCAACTCACCTGGGCCTCGGCGGCCGGCGGCGAGGCGGCTCCCCGGAAAGACAGCAGGGCGAGCCCCGCGATCAGCGATATGAGCACCGCCGCGAACGGACGGCGGGCGCGCGAGGTGAGGCCGCTCCGGGTGTCGGTTCCGATACCTGCCATAAAGCGAACGAGCCAGCCGCGTGAAGCTAGCGGCGGCACCCCTCGCAACACGCCAGGCGCCTTGCAGTCGCGCCGGGCGCTGTTAACCGAGCAGTGTTGAATGCGCGAGCAGCCCGAATGCCTCGATCGCGGCGCGGAGGGCGGCCTCTTCTGTGTCCTCTTCGGGGCTGTGGCTGACCCCGCCCGCCGAGCGACTGAAGACCATCGCCGTCGGGACGTGGCCGGCGATCTCAGCGGCGTCGTGGAGGGCGCCGCTGACAAGCTCGAAGCCGCTTCCGGTGACCTCCTCGCAGGCCAGGCGCGCGCTCGCCACCAGGCCGGGGTCGAAGGCGACCGGCTCGATCCGCCAGACCGGCTCCTCGCCCAGCTCGCAGCCGCGCTCCTCGGCGCAGGAGGCGAGCGCGCGCCTTGCCGCCGCCAGCATCCGCTGCAACGGCTGTCGCTCCGGATGGCGCAGGTCGACGATGATCTCCGCGGTCCCGGGGACCACGGTCGGCGCACCGGGCTCGAGCTCGAGGACGCCGACCGTGCCGACCCCGCCGGCGCTGCTGGCGATCTCCTCAACCCGGAGGGCCGCAGCCGCCGCCGCGAGGCCGGCGTCGTGGCGGGCGTCCATCGGCGTGGTGCCGGCGTGCGAGGCCCGTCCGGAGAACCGGAAGCGCCGGCGCTCGACCCCGGCGCAGCCACTGACGGCGGCGGCGGCGAGCCGCTTCGACTCGAGCACTGGGCCCTGCTCAATGTGAAGCTCCAGATAGGAGCCGATCCGGGTCAGCCGTGAGCCGGCGTTCGTCACCTGCCCCAGCTCGATCCCGTTCTCGGCCAGGACATCCGAGGCGCTCCTCCCCTCGGCGTCCTCGGCGCCGGCCAGCTCATCGGGATCGAAGGTTCCGGCCGCAGCGGAGCTGCCGAAGAGGCTGCGCCCGAAGCGCACACCCTCCTCGTCCGCCCAGTCGACCAGCGCCAGGGCTCGGGGCGGCCGGCGCTCGGCTTTCGCCCAGGCCCGGAGCACCCCGAGGCCGGCCATCACCCCGAGCGCCCCGTCGAGCCAGCCTCCCGCCGGCACCGAGTCGAGATGGGAGCCGAGCGCCAGGGCCGACTCCCGCTCGCCGGACAGATACGCCCAGAGGTTGCCGGCCTCGTCTCGTTCGGGCTCGAGGCCGAGCTCGGCGAGCAGCTCGGCGAGGAGCTCTCGGGCCGCCCGCCACTCCGCCCCCCAGCAGAGCCGCCGGGCGCCCCCGGGCCCGCCGGTGCGGGCGTCGAGCTCGTGCAGATCTGCGATCACCCGCGCCGGGTCGATCGCGGGCCCCTCGGCGGCGGCGCTCATCCGAGCCGCTCGCGGCGCAGCGCCTGGGCGAGGCAGTGAGCGCCCCCGCCCCCGAGCGTGAACATCGAGAGGTCCGGGTGGTGGACGGTGAGCCCGCGCGCCCGCAGGGCGTCGTTCAGCTCGCCGGCGCCGGCGGCGGAGAGCACCCGATCGTCGCCGAGCGAGATCGCGTTGACGCCGAGGGTGAACGCCTCCTCCGCCGAGACCTCGACGATCTCGAAGCCCTTGCCGCGAAGCCATACAACCGCGCCGCTGGGGAGCGCTTCGGTGCAGACCGCCGCCAGCTTCTCGGCCAGCACCGAGACGAGAACGTCGATGTGGACGAAGCGGTCCGGAAAAGGCTGCACCCGCGCCTCCCAGCCGTCCTCCTCGAACCACCCGGCGAGCTGGCGGGCCGCCGGCTCCAGGGTGCGGCTCTCACCGAATCCGATCAGGACGCTCCCCGGCTCAACGATGATCACGTCACCGCCCTCCAGCGAGGCGGCGGTGATCATCCCCCGGATCCGGATCCCGCGGCCGGCATAGAAGCGGAGCGCGGCCGCGTACTCGCCGCGCCGCCACCACTGGTTGAGCTGGGTGATCACCGGCCCGTTGGGGCCCATCGCGCTCGAGTCTCGGCTGAAAACCTGGTAGGCCAGCGCGGGGTCGGGCTCGAGATAATGGCAGCGCACTTCGGCCTGCTCGTAGGCGGCGACCATCTCCGCGTGCTGGGTGGCGGCCAGGGCGAGATCGAAGCGCGCCCCCGACTCCAGGGCCGCGCGTGAGATCGCGCTGGTGGGAAGCCAGCGGTAGTTGTCTGGCCGGCAGAGCAGAACGTCGAGCAGCCGCCCGTGCTCGGAATCGACTCCCCAGGCTGGCTCCGCCGCGTTCACTCGAGCACGACCCGGATCGTGCGCAGGGTGCGGTCGCTCGCTCCCCGCACCAGTCCGCCGTGGGCGAGGGAGTCGGCGATGTAGGCGAGGGTGGGTGCCGTGAGGCGCTCGCCGGGCAGCACGTTCGGGACGCCGGGCGGGTAGGCGGCCAGCGATTCGGCGGCGATCCTGCCCTCGGCCCGCTCGAAGGGGATGATCTCCTGGGCGCCGAGGAAGGCATCGCGCGGAGCGAGCTCCAGCGGGCCCCAGGGCGGTGGCTCGGCGAAGGCGCCGCGCTCGGCGAGGTCGGCGGGGCCGACCTCCTCGGTTGCGTGCCAGAGGCCCTCGATCAGCCTCTCGGCCGGTGGCGCGGCGGTCTCGCCGATCCCGAAGACGGCGACGACCACGTTCTCGGAGAAGAGCTCGAGGTTGATGTCGTCGCGCTCCCGCATCAGCTGAGCGATCCTATGTCCGGTAGCGCCGGTGCCGCGGACGTCGATCGAGAGCCGCAGCGGGTCCCAGCCGGCGACGCTGGCCCGGCCTGCGAGCCGCTCGTCGAGGACATCGAGACCGGGAATCTGCCGGACGCGCTCCCGGGTCCGCGCCAGGGTCTCCAGCGTCTCGGAGAGCAGCTCGTGACCCCGGGTGGCGGCGAAGCGCCGGGCGGCGTCCAGCGAGGCAGTCAGCAGGGCATTGGGGCTGGTCGACTCGACCAGGGTGACCGAGCGGTCGACGATCCCCTCGTCGATTCGCTCCCCGTCCCCGAGGTGGAGGATTGCCGTCTGGGTGAGGCTGCCGACGATCTTGTGGGTGCTGGAGAGCACCAGGTCGGCGCCCTCGCGAAGCGCGCCGGCCGGAAGCTGGTCGTGGAAGTAGAGGTGGGCGCCCCAGGCCTCGTCCACGGCGAGGGGGAGGCCCCGCGCATGGGCAACCTCGGCCAGGTCCGCCACCCGGGCGACCGCTCCGAAGTAGGTGGGAGAGACGACCATCGCCGCGACCGCCTCTGGCGCCTGATCTAGGGCCGCTTCGAGAGCCTCGGCGGTGACGCAGTGCGCGATCCCCAGCTCCGCGTCGATCTCGGGCTGCACGAAGCTGGGACGCAACCCCGAGAGGACGAAGCCGTCGATGGTCGACGAGTGGACGTTGCGCTGCACCACCACGTTGCCCCGGTCGGGCGGACCGGCCCGGGTCTCCTCGCTGGCGTGGGCGAAGGTCATGCAGGTCGCGTGGTTTCCGCCCGAGGCGCCATTGACCAGGAACCAGCTGCGGCGGGCGCCCCAGGCGTCCGCGGCGAGCTCCTGGGCGCGCTGGAAGGGCGTGGGAGCGGGTCCGATGTCGATCCCCTGGATCCCGGGGGGAACGTCGTGCAGTATCGCCGCGGCGCCGAGCGCCTCGATTAGCCCCGGATCGGCGCCCGCGCCCTTGTGGCCGGGAATGTGCAGGCGGCCGGGCTCCCGGGCGGCGTAGGCGACGACTGCGTCCAGGTAGGGAGTTTCCTGCTGGTCGGACATGACCAGCGAGTCTATGTAGCTGCGCCGGGCGGGTTTTGCGCACGGCGGGGAAGGACGACCAGGGGGAGAAGGAAACCGGCCGCCCTTACCGCCCGCCTACGCCGAGACGAAGCCCGGCGGAACCGAGGCGATTTATGTGGGCGGGCGCCAGAGTAGGGGGTCTCCGAACGCCCGCCCGCTGCCTCGACTCAAGTCGGGCTTACCCCTGGGTGCCTGACGCTAAACGCGCAACGGCCACATTCTTGTCGAAGCTACTCTCGGCCGGCTGCGGCGGAAGAGTAAATTCGCAGACGGGCGCAAGGGGCAAGCCTTCCATGGACGAACCTGTCTCGACCGCAGAGAGCTTCGGACCCTCCTCACCCGGCCCGGGTGAGCAGCTCGCCGATGAGCGTGAGCTGCTGCGGCGATTCGCCGAAGAAAGCTCGCCGACGGTTCGGGAGGAGTTGGTGGGGCGCTTCATGCCGCTGGCCCGGCGCCTCGCCACGCGCTACGCGGGAGGTGCGGAGCCATTCGACGATCTGGTCCAGGTGGCGAGCGTTGGCCTGGTCAAGGCGATAGATCGTTTCGACCCCGAGCGCGGCACCGCCTTCTCGACCTTCGCCGTCCCCACCATTCTCGGCGAGCTCAAGCGCCATTTCCGCGACCGGGGGTGGTCGGTGCATGTGCCGCGCGACATCCAGGAGCGGATCCTGCGGGTCGAGCGCGCCACCGCCGAGCTTCCGGCCAAGCTCGGACATGCGCCGACGGTGCGCGAGATCGCCAAGCGGATCGAGGCCACCGAAGAGGAGGTGCTGGAAGCGATGCATGCCGCCCAGGGTCACCATGCGGTCTCCCTCGATGCGGCCTCGACGGTCGGCGATGGGGACGAGCCGACGCCGCTTGGAGACCGGATCGGTGAGGAGGACCCGGCCTTCAACACGGTCGAGTACGGGGCCGCGATCGCACCGGTGCTCCAGGAGGTCTCCGAGCGCGACCGCCGGGTCCTACACCTGCGCTTCGTCGAGGACATGACCCAGAGCGAGATCGCCGAGGAGGTCGGGGTCTCCCAGATGCACGTCTCTCGCATCCTCCGCGCCGCCGTCGACCGCTTGCGCCGGGAGGTTCCAGAGGGCGAGGACCAGTGATGCGAGGGCGCTCCGATGATCCAACGGCGCTCCGTAGGAGCGACCCTTTTCATCCTGAGGAGCGACCCGTTTCAGGCGAGCGCTAGGTCGCGATCTCGAAGTCCAGGAACTCGGCCGAGCTCCCGTCGGAGGTAACCCCCTTGGTCACCTCCATCGAGCGGGCGAGCTTCCGAAGCGATCCACCCCCCGGGATCTCCATCTGCGCCAGGATCCGCTCGCCGCCGCCCTCGATCAGCGGTCCCACCCGAACGCCGAGCGTCCCCTCGTCGTCCTTGATCGAGAGGGCGACCTGACCGTCGGTGAAATCCGCGGGCGCGTGGGAGGAGACCGCGTCGCCGAGCAGCACGCTGTCGGCGAGCCGATCGACCGAGAGATCGGCCCGCGAGGCCATCACTCCGAGCACCCGGGCGAGTACGGGCCGTACCGCCGCGCCCGGGGTGAGCTCCATCGAGAGGGCTTCCTCGACTCGCTCGCTGCCCGGCGTGCCGTTGTCGCGACCAATGGGGGGCGTATAGCCGAAGCGGATCGTGGTCCTGGTTCCTTCCCCGGCACCACCGCTGATCTCGAAGCCGTCGGAGAGAGAGGCGATCAGCGGAAGCCCGAGGCCCAGCGAGGCCTCGCCGGCGGGGTTGGGGCGGGGCTCGAAGCCGCGCCCACGATCGGCGACGACCACCGCCATCTCGCCCCTACCGGCCTCCGCCGCGACCTCGAGCGGGCCGGGGCGGTCGTCATAGGCGTGGATGACGACGTTGTTACAGGCCTCGGTCACCACCGTCTTCAGATCGTCGATCCGCTGCTGGGGCAGGCCGATCGCCTCGCCGAGGCCTGCGACGGCCTGACGCACAACCAGGACGTTCTCGGCCTTCGCGGGGAGGACGAGCTGGAGGTCGGGGGAGCTCATGCCGTGCTCTTTCCAGGCGAGTTGACCACCGCCGCCGCGGCCTTCTCTCGGCCGTCGTGCACCGGCAGCTCATTCCGAAGTCCGGTGATCTCGAGTACGCGCCCAACCGGGTCTGACCCATTCGACTGGCTCACCGCGAAGCCGACTCGACCCTCCTCGGCGCGAAGCTTGGCCTCGAGCAGCACCCCGAGGATCGAGGAGTCGACGAAGGTCGCCGCGGAGAGGTCGACGACGATCGGCGCACCTTCGGCGATCAGCCCATCGAGCCGCTGACTCAGGACTGGCGCCGTGCTCAAGTCATGCTCACCCTTGATTGCAAGGACAGTCAAGCCCGCATCCGATCGTTCAAGCGCGATCTCCCCGGTTCGCACGTTTCAGGGCATACCGCGATCGGGGACCGCTCAAACCTCCTGCAAAGGACCGACCTCCGGCTCGGGCCGGACAGAGGCCATTCGCTCGGCGCGGCGCTGTTGCCAGAGCACCAACGCGATCGCAAGCACGGTGACGACGAACAGCATCGTCGCCAGGACGTTGACCTGCACCGGAATGCCCCTGAGGTGCGCCCCGAAGACATAGAGCGGGAATGTCTCGGTCGTGCCCTTGTTGAAGTCCGAGACGATGAAGTCGTCGATCGAGAGCGCGAACGCAAGCAGCGCCGCCGCGAGAATTCCCGGGGCGAGCAGCGGCAGAGTCACGTAGCGGAAGGTCTCGACGGGTGTCGCCCCCAAGTCCGCGGCCGCGTCCTCGATGCTGCGGTCGAAGCCGATTAATCGCGATCGGACCACGACCACGACGAAGCTGATCGAGAACATGATGTGGGCGATCAGCAGGCTGGTGAAACCGAGCGGGACGGAGTAGATCAGGAACATCGAAAGCAGCGATGCGCCGATCACGATCTCGGGGGTGGCCATCGGCAGGATGATCAGCAGGTTCGACGCCCGGCGGCCGAAGAACCGATGGCGGACGAGCGCGATCGCCATCAACGTCCCGATCGCAGTCGACGCCGCGGTCGCTAGCGCGGCCAGCCGGAACGAGGTCAGCATCGCATCGTTCAGGTCCGGTACCGAGAAAGCGTTCTCCCAGTATTTGAGCGTGAACCCGTTGTTGATCGCGAAGGCGAGCCGATCTCTGTTCTCGGAGGCATCGGCGAACGAGAAGACCGCGATCACCGCAATCGGGATCAGCATGTAGCCGACTGCCACGCCAGCGTAGATGGTGAACGCGTTCCGCCTCAGCCACGCCCAGGCGCGTGCCGGGGCCGCGGAGAGGGTCGGTCTAGCTGCTGCCGTCGCGGACTCCATGACTACCGCTCCTCGTCCTCGCTGCCGACGAATGCCTCGGTCCCAGCCAGCCGGATGTAGACCAGGACCAAGATCAGGACCGCGGCCATCATCAGGAACGAGAGCGCGGCGGCCTCCGGGTAGTTGCTCTCCTCCAGGTACGTGGACTGAATCTTGTTACCGATCATCGTGTTGCTGGCGCCGCCCAGAAACTCCGCGTTGATGTAGTCACCGGACGCCGGGATGAACGTCAGCAGAACGCCGGCGACGACCCCCGGCATGGTCAGCGGCAAGGTGACGCGAAGAAAGGCCTGCCTCGCCGAGGCATAGAGGTCCTTGCCCGCCTCGATCAGGCTGGTGTCGATCCGCTCCAAGCTGGCGTAGATCGGCAGGATCATGAACGGGAGGAAGTTGTAGGTGAGGCCGGCGATCACGGCGCCGGAGGTGGCCAGCAGTCGCCCATCGTCCGGTATGACCTGGAGGGTCTTGAGCACGTCGACGATCGGGCTGTCGTCGGCCAAGATCGTCTCCCAGGCGACCGTCCTGATCAGGTAGGTGGTGAAGAACGGCGCGATCACCGCGAACAGCAGCGGCAACCGCCAGCGCGGGTTGATCTTGAGCGCGATCGCGTACGCGAGCGGGTAGGCGATCAACAGGGCGATGATCGTCGCCGTTCCCGCGTAGAAGAAGGTGCGCACGATCTGCTCGCCGCGGCCCTCGAGGGCCTCCGTGTAGGTGGAGAACTCCCAGCTGAAGGTGAAGCCCTCGGGGGTGTTCGGGACACCGGAGCGCAGCGACATCTCCCCCATGAAGTACATGGGGATGACGAAGAACAGCACCAGCCAGATCGCGCCGGGCGCGAGCAGGCCGTAGGGGATCAGGCGCCGGCGGAGGTTCGCCGTAGAGCGTTTGCTCTTTCGCATCTTGTTGCCCTCCGCCGGCGCCTTCCCTCTCAGCCGGAGACCACCTCCTGGAAGGCCGCCTCGACCTCGGCGACGTCCTCGGGGCCACCCGGCGGATCCGGGTCCTCGGAGCAATCCGCGATCTCGGCCTCGGTCGGGAAGATCTTCGGGTCGTTGGCCACCTTCGGGTCTTCCTTTTGGAGGATCGGCTGCACGCCATCGACGGGCGTCACGTACTGGACGTAATCCGTGATGGCGGCCGCGTTCTCGGGCGTGTACGCGAAATTCAGGAACGCGAGCGCCGCCGGGGTGTTCGGGGCACCGATCGGAATCACCGCCTGATCGAAGAACAGGTCGCAGCCGTCGGTGGGCCTGCGCCACTCGACCCCCTCCCTGCCGATCAGCGACCCGTCGCCGGACCAACCGATCGCGGCGACGATGTTGCCGGCGGTCAGGTCCTCGGTGTACTCGTTACCGGTGAACCGGCGAATCTGTCCCGAGTCGCGCGCCTCGCGGAGCTTGTCAATCGCCGCCAGCCAGTCCTCCTTGGTCGCCTCGTCGGCCGGGATCCCCTCGCTCTGCAGGATGAGCGGCACGGTGTCGCGCATCTCGGTCAGCATCGTCACCTTGCCCTTGTACTTCGGGTCGAACAGCTGAGCGACCGAGGTGATCTCCGGTGCCGCGGCGGTGTCCACCCAGACGCCGGTCT
>JBOGZE010000033.1:0-8840 GCA_050697055.1 Solirubrobacterales bacterium | reverse complement strand
GCCCGCCCGCGAGGGCGAAGCGCCGGCGACGGACCGGGGCGCTCGGGCGCCTCCGCTCGGCCTCGACCCGCTCCCGGAGCCCGGCTGGAGCAGCCACCTCGAGGCCGCGAAGCGCGGCGACCGCGGTCCGCTGGCGCTCGAGCGCTGCCGCGAGCTCAGGCGAGGTCCGGATCCGCTCCTCGAGGGCGGCACGCCTGGCGCTGCTCAGGGTGCCGTCGGCGAGCTGCGCCAGCTCGCGGCGGGTGCGCTCGTCGAGCTCGTCTTTGCCGGATCTGGGGTCGGTCATTGCCTCACTGGTACAGACGCCGCCCGGCGCCAACTATTCCATCGATCGGCGGGGAATAAATCGCGGCCGCGGCCGTCCCTGGGGGTGCAATCGACCAAGGAGGCAATGGAAATGCGATTCATCAAGATGACCAAGAGAGCACAGCTATTCGGCGTGGTCTCCGCGCTGGTGGCATTCGGCCTGATCGGCACGGCCTACGCCGCGCTTCAGGGCGACGAGAACGCGAGGGGCGGCCAGGTTCTGATCGGGGCCGACAACGACGAACCGTCGGATCCGACGATCCAGCCGATCCCGACGCCGCCGGGCCCCGACCAGTCGCTGAAGAAGAGCGACCAGCTCGTCGGCGGCCGCGGGCCGGACACGATCGTCGGACGCCTCGGCTCCGACGTGATCACGGCGGGGGCCGGGGATGACGTCATCGTCGGCGGCACCGAGGGCGGACAGCCCGCCCCGGCGCTGCCCAACAGCGACATCGCTTACGGAAACTCCGGCAGCGATGCCTTCATCTGGGCGCCCGGCGACGGCTCCGACGCCTTCATCGGCGGCGAGGCCGCAAAGGTGAAGAAGGTGAAGAAGGTGAAGAAGGGCAAAAAGGGCAAGAAGGTGGCCGCGAGCGCCAACGCGAAGAAGGGCAAGGAGGGCAAGAAGAGGATGAAGAAGCGCGCGCCCGAGGTCGACACTCTGGTCGTCGGCAACCTCGTGCTCACCGCGGATTCGAGCAACCCGCAGCTGTTCGGTTCCAGCTTTGGGCAGCTGCCCCATGTGTTCGCTTCCGATCGCGGCGTCCCGACGCCGCTCGGCGGAACCCCGCCGCGGAACCCGAACCTGGCCGGGCTCTGCGAGATCGTCCCGGCTCCGGCCGGCCTCGGCCACCAGCACCTGGTGCGCTTCTTCGGCGCCCCGGGCAACCTGGCGGTGACGATCCGGGTGAAGGGCGTCGAGCAGGTGATCTGCCCGACGGCGGGCTCCGACGCCGCCACCCTGACCTCCCTGGGCCGCGACGGCGCGGGACCGGTCACCACGACGACGACCGACTTCACGGCTCCTCCGGGGTCGAAGCTGTCGGCCTTCGTCTTCTAGGCGAATCGAAGCGACGACGCACAGCGGCTGCCGGCTCAGCCGGCGGCCGCTTCACGCCTTCGCCGAAGACTCCAACGCCGTCCGGCCAGTCCGTGTGTCAACCTTGGCCGGACGCAAATGAACGACCTTCCCGACGACTTCCAGAGCGCTCCACTCACCGAGGTGGATCCCGACATCGCCCGGGTGCTCGACCGCGAACTCGCCCGGCAGCAGGGGACCCTGGAGATGATCGCCTCGGAGAACTTCGTTCCGCAAGCGGTGCTCGACGCGGCCGGCTCGGTGCTGACCAACAAGTACGCCGAGGGCTATCCGGGCAAACGCTACTACGGCGGCTGTGAGGAGGTCGACGTCGCCGAGCAGCTCGCGATCGATCGGGCGAAGGCATTGTTCGGCGCCGAGCACGCAAACGTCCAGCCCCACGCTGGGGCGCAGGCGAACAACGCCGCCTACATGGCAATGCTCGATCCGGGCGACACGATCATGGGGATGGCCCTCGATCACGGCGGCCACCTCACCCACGGGATGAAGCTGAACGTCTCGGGCAAGCTCTACAAGGTCGTCGCCTACCACGTCCGCCGCGAGGACCTACTCTGCGACATGGACGAGGTCGCGCGCCTCGCCGAAGAGCACAAGCCGAAGGTGATCGTCGCTGGCTGGTCGGCCTACCCGCGGCAGCTCGACTTCGCCGCTTTTCGCGAGATTGCCGACTCGGTCGGCGCGAAGCTGATGGTGGACATGGCCCACTTCGCCGGCCTGGTCGCCGCCGGCGAGCATCCGAACCCGGTACCGCACGCCGACGTGGTCACCACCACGATCCACAAGACCCTCTGGGGGCCACGCAGCGGGATGATCCTATGCAAAGAAGAGCTGGCCGCGGACATCAACCGCGCGGTCTTCCCCGGGCAGCAGGGCGGACCGCTGATGCACATCATCGCCGCCAAGGCGGTGGCGCTGAAGATCGCCGCAAGCGAGGAATTCAGGGCACGCCAGCGCCAGACGATCGCCAACGCGCGAGCGCTCGCGGAGGGCCTGGCCGCGGCGGGGATCGAGGTGCTCACCGGGGGCACGGACGTGCACCTGGTGCTGGTCGATTTGACGCCGACCGGGGTCTTCGGCAAGGAGGCAGAGCTGCGCCTGGAGGAGGTTGGGATAACCGTCAACCGCAATGCGATCCCCTTCGACGAGCGCAAGCCGATGGATCCATCCGGTCTGCGGATCGGCACCCCGGCGCTGACCACCCGCGGGATGGTGGAGGACGACATGCGCGAAATCGCCGAGGTGATCGGCGCCGCCCTCGGGGACGACTTCGAGGCCCAGAAGGACATCTTGCTGGAGCGGAGCAGGGCCCTGATGGAGAAGCATCCGCTCTATCCGCAGCTGAGCGCGGCCACGGTCTGACGAGACCCTGAAGATCTGGATCGACATGAGCGCGCCGGCGCACGTGCTCGTGCTCCGCCCGATCATCGAGCGGTTCCGAGACCGCGGGCACGAGGTCACGGTCACCTCCCGTGAGTACACCCAGACCCAGCAGCTGCTCGAGCTCCATGGGATCGAACACACCGCGATCGGCAAGCACGGCGGCGCCTCCCGGGTGCGCAAGCTCTTGCGGCTGCTCTCGCGGACCCGGCGAATGCGACGGTTCGGCAGAGGTGACGGCTACGAGCTGGCAATCGCCCACGGCTCCAACGACCTCGCGATTGCGGCGTGGGCGCTGCGAATCCCCGAAGCCAACATGCACGACTACGAGTTCGCGGTCGCCCAGCACCACGTCGGTTGCCGCCTGGCGAAGCGGGTGATCTTTCCCGAGGCGGTCCCGCCCGAGCGCCTGCGGCGCTTTGGGGTCACCCCGCAGAAGCTCCTCCAGTACCCCGGGATCAAAGAGGAGTATTACCTCGCGGACTTCGAGCCCGATCGGGGCATCCTGGATCGGCTCGGGGTCGACGGCGAGCGGGTTGTCGTCGTGGTTCGGCCACCGCCTGACGTATCGCTCTATCACCGCCGTTCCAATCCGCTCTTCCCGCAGGTGCTCGCCCACGTTGGCAGCCAGGAGGGTGTTCACGCTGTGGTCCTGCCGCGCACCGAGGCGCAGCGCAAGTTCGTCAACTCCCTCGCCCTGCCCTCGGTGGTCGTCCCCGAGCGCGCCGTGGACGCCCAGAGCCTGATCGCCGCCTCCGATCTGGTGGTCTCGGCAGGTGGCTCGATGAACCGGGAGGCGGTCGCCCTGGACACGCCCGTGTACACGACTTACGGCGGGCGGCTCGGCGGCGTCGACGAGTCGCTGATCCGCTCGGGAAAGCTGCAGCCGCTGACCGACGCGAGGGCGCTCGACCTGCGCAAGCACGAGGGCGAGCGGCGGATCAACCGTCGCGACCCCGACCTCCTGGTCGAGCTTATGCTTGGCACCGTCGAGTGAGCGTCGGCCCCTCCCCAGCAGCGGGTATCGATCCGGCCTCCGAGTCCCTGGCGGAGCGCTACGCGCGAATGGCCCATGCCTACGAGGGCCGCCCTATCGACGTCGTCCTCCGGGCGATGGACATCGCGACCGCGAGCGCGGTGCTGGTGCTGCTCAGCCCGCTGCTGCTGCTTGTGGCCCTGGCGACGCTGATCACCTCGGGCAGTCCCGTCCTCTACCGCGGCGAACGGGTGGGGCGCGCCGGCCGAGTTTTCACCATGTACAAGTTCCGGACCCTGGCCGCCGACGCCGAGACCCGGCTTGGCCCGTACCTGGGGACGGAGCTGACCCGGCGCACCGAGGCCGAGCTGACCGGCATCGGGCGAGCTCTCCGGCCCACCCACGTGGACGAGGTCCCGCAGCTGCTCAACGTGGTCAGGGGGGACATGAGCATCGTCGGGCCGCGCCCGGTTCGCCCGCCCTTCTTCGAGGAGCTCTGCGAGCGGATCCCGGGGTACTGGCAGCGCCTGGTGGTGCGGCCCGGGGTCACCGGCTTCGCCCAGACGAGGATCACCCGCGAGGACTCCTGGGCCGACAAGTTCGTCCATGACATGGAGTACATCGCCGACCGCTCCGTTCGCCTCTATCTGCGGGTAGTCGCGGCCACGGTATGGAGGGTCCTGCACCGGATCACCAGGGGCGAGAACAAGCCTTCCTCGCCCTGAGCGGGGCTCCCGGCCGCGCGCCTACACTCTCTCGCCATGTGTGGAATCTGCGGCCTGCTGGCGCTCGAGGGGAGCTCCTCGCCAGACCCCGAGCTGCTTGCGGCGATGAACGAGACCCTCACTCACCGGGGCCCGGACAGCGACGGAATCGTGATCGACGGGCCCGCCGGCCTCGCCGCCCGGCGCCTCTCGATCATCGATCTGGCCGGAGGCGATCAGCCGATCGCGAACGAGGACGGCAGCGTGCACGTGGTCCAGAATGGCGAGATCTACAACTTCCGGAAGTTGCGCGACGGGCTCGAGCGCAGCGGCCACCGCTTCTCGAGTCGCGGCGACACCGAGGTGCTGGTCCACCTCTACGAGGAGCACGGCCCCGCCTTCGTCGACGAGCTTCGGGGGATGTTCGCGATCGCTCTCTGGGACGCCCGGAAGCGCCGGCTCGTCCTCGCCCGCGACCGCTTCGGAATCAAGCCCCTCTACTACCGCACCGACGGCGGGCTGCTCTCGTTCGGCTCCGAGCTCAAGGCCCTACTGCGCCAGCCGGACTTTTCCCGCGAGATCGACGTCGACGCGCTTGAGGCTTTCCTCGCCTTCAACTCGATCCCCGCTCCGCTGACCATCTTCAGGCAGGCGCGCAAGCTGCCTGCCGGCCACGTCATGATCTGGGAACGCGGCGAGCTCCAGCTGCGGCGCTACGCCAGGCCCGCCCCGGTGGCCGCCGAGGCGGTCCGCGCCGAGTCCAGGGCGAACCTCGCAGCGGAGCTCCGCGAGCGTCTCCGGAACTCGGTCCGCGCCCATCTCGTTTCGGACGTGCCGGTGGGGGTGCTGCTCTCGGGTGGGATCGACTCTTCCGGCCTCACTGCTCTCGCGGCAGAGGAGAGCTCCGAGCAGGTCAGCACCTTTTCGATCGGCTTCGAGGAGAGCTCCTTCGATGAGCTGGCGCAGGCGCGTCTGCTCGCCGAGCGCTACGGGACCAACCACCACGAGCTGGTGGTGCGCCCCGACGCCGTCGACTTGCTGCCGCGGCTGGTGGAGGCCTTCGATGAGCCGTTCGCTGACTCCTCCGCCCTGCCCACCTACCTCGTCTCCGAGCTTGCCGCGGGCTCGGTCAAGGTGGCGCTCTCCGGGGAGGGCGGCGACGAGCTCTTCGGCGGCTACTACACCTACGTCGCGGACCTGATCGCCCGGCGGGTTGGGCCGCTGGCGCCGGCGCTCGGCCCCTTCGTTCGCCGGCTTCCGAGCTCCTCGGGCAAGGCGAGTTTCGACTACAAGGCGAAGCGCTTCGTCGGCGGGGCCCGGCTGCCCCCGCTCGAGCGCCACCACGCATGGAAGGAGATCTTCTCCGATGCCGCGCGGGCCGAGCTGCTGGCGAGCCGGCGGCGAGGGCGCGATCCGCTCGAGGTCTATCGCGCCCGCTACGCCGAGACCGAGGGCGCCGAGTTCCTGGCCCGGCTGCAGGACGTGGACCTGGGCGTCTACCTGGTCGACGACCTGCTGGTGAAGACCGACCGGGCGAGCATGGCGCACTCGCTCGAGACCCGGGTGCCGTTCTGCGACCAGGTGGTGGCGGAGCTGGCGCTGGCGCTTCCCGCTCGCCACAAGGTGAGGGGATTCGCCAAGAAGCGGCTCTTGAGGGGGGCGCTGGCGCCGCTGCTGCCGCGCTCAATCGTGAACGGCAGGAAGCAGGGATTCTCGATTCCTGTGGCGGCCTGGCTGCGGGGCGAACTCGAGCCCTTCGCGCGCGAGGTGCTCTCGCCGGAGGCGATCCGCCGTCAGGGCTACCTGAGCCCCGACTCGGTCACCGGGCTGATCGACGAGCACGCTTCCGGCCGCCACGACTTCAGTCGCCAGATCTGGGGCCTGATGGCTTTGACCCTGTGGGTGGAGCGTTACGCGGGTGTCCGCGAGCCGGCCTCGGCCTAGGAATACGCCCAGGTTCCTTAGGGGACAATCACGACCATGCATCTCGTCCTGGACCCGTGGGACGCGGTACTCGCCTTCATCTTCGCGGCTGCGGTCGCCTGGACGCTGGTGCCCGCGGCGGAGCTGGTGGCGAAGCGGATCGGGGCGATCGACGAGCCCAAGGAGCGTGGCCTTCACGACGTCCCCACCCCGAAGCTCGGGGGGCTGGCGATCCTGGTCGCGATCGCTGGCGCGATGTTGATCTGGCTGCCTTGGGACAGCGATACCCGTGCGATTCTCGCCGGCGCGGTTGTGATCACCGCTGTCGGGGTTATCGACGACATCTGGGACCTTTCCGCCCTGCCGAAGCTCCTGGGGCAGGTCGGCGCCGCCCTGATCCCCGTGCTCGCGGGGTTGCGGGTCGACTCGACCACCCTCCCGTTCATCGGCCAGATCGAGCTCGGCTGGATCGCCTATCCGGCGACCGTGATCGGGATCGTCGCGGTTATCAACATGGTCAACTTCATCGACGGCGTGGACGGCCTCGCCTCGGGGGTCTGCGGGATCTCGGCGATCACCTTCGCCGTGATCGCCCTCTCGCTCGATCGCAACGAGGCGGGGGTCCTGGCCGCGCTCACCGCGGGGGCCTCGATCGGCTTCCTCCGCCACGGCTTCCCGCCGGCCTCGAGCTTCATGGGCGACACCGGCTCGAACCTGCTCGGCTACATGCTTGCCGTGATCGCGGTTCAGGGCGCCTTGAAGACGAACGCGGTGGTCGCCCTTGCCCTGCCGCTGCTGGTTCTCGCGGTGCCGATTCTCGACACCAGCTTCGTCGTGGCCAAGCGCCTCAAGTACCGCCGGCCCGTGTACAAGGCCGACGCCTGGCACCTCCATCACCGGATGGCAAACATCGGCTTCGCGCAGCGCCGCACACTTGCCTACTTCTACAGCTGGACCCTGGTGCTGGCGATGCTCGCCCTGGCTCTGCGCTTCATTCCCTACAGCGACGACCACGGCCACTTCGATCCGCTCTGGACAGTGGTCATGGCGTTACTGCTGCTCGGCGCCCTGGCGACCAGCGTTTACGTGGTCGAGACGATCGAGATCCTGAAGCTGCGCCGGTTTCGCCTGCGCCAGCGACTTGGGCGCTGGGTGGCGAAGCCGCCATTGCCGGTGGAGGCCGAGGTCGACGAGGGGGTGGCACGTGAACTGGAGACCGGCACCTACGCCTCGGTCAATCCCGACACCGGCGAGACGGCCGCGGTCGATCCCGATACCGGGGAGATGGAGGCGGTTCCGGGGCCGACCGAGGCCGAGGCTGCTCCGCGCAGGCAGGCCTAGAGCACCTCAGCTCATCGGATACGATTCCCGCCCTTGTCCACGCTCGCTCTAGACGGCTCCGGCGGGGTGGACGGCCCCTCCCGCGCCACGCGCGCCCTCCGCTACGTGGACCTGGTGCTGTTGGCCGCCGGCCTGCCGGTGTTCATCGCCGCCGACCTGCCGATGGCGGGGTACGCGGTGATCGCCGCGGTCTGGCTCGCCCAGCACGCGATCGAGTTCGCCGCCGATCGCGCCGCTGCCCGCGCGTTGGAGCGCGGCGAACGCCGCGCGGCGATGGGCTGGATCGGAGCCACCACCCTGGCCCGGGTCTGGCTGGTGATGCTGGCGATCCTCCTGGTCGGGTTGCTCTCCGACCGCGAAGCGGGACTCGCGGCTGCGGTATTCGCGGTGATCCTGTTCACCGTCCATCTCGGCGGCCGCCTCCTCGCTCGAGCCGTGGCGCCCGAGGCCCAGAGCGGGGGAATCTGATGGCTGCGTTTTTGAGCCGACTGTCGACCAAGCAGAAGGTCCTGCTCGGGGTGGGGATCTACCTCGGGATCACGATCGTGCTGTTGTTGATCATCCCCAGCGAGGGCAAGAACGACGAGTTCAAGCCCCAGAACGAGTTCAAGCTCGAGCCCTGGATCCCGATCCACATCGGCGGCGTCGACCTCTCGATCACCAAGGCGGTCCTCTATCTGGTCCTCGCCAGCGCCCTGACGATCTGGGTGATGACCTACATCGCGGGCCGGATGCAGGCGAAGCCGAACCGGGTGCAGACCGCCGTCGAGGTCGCCTACGACCTCACCCGAAACAACATCACCGGGGGCAACCTCCCCAGCTCCTACGCGGTGCGCTGGTTCCCCTTCATCGCCACCCTCTTCTTCTTCATCGCCTTCTCCAACATCATCGGCTACCTGCCCCTGCCGACGAACACCGAGGAGACGATCTCGATCTTCGGCCTCGAGTTTCCCGCGTTCGCGCTCTACGCCGCCACCGCCAACATCTCCTTCCCCCTGGTGCTCACCCTGGTGGTCTGGATCTCCTACCACGTCGAGGGAATCAGGGCGAAGGGCGCCCTCGGCTATCTGAAGAGCTTTCTGCCGGCGGGGCTGGAGAGCATGAACCCGGTCGG
>JBOGZE010000032.1:0-7209 GCA_050697055.1 Solirubrobacterales bacterium | reverse complement strand
CGCCCGCGCCGCCTCCGGCACCGGCGGCACCGCCGCCACCGCCAAAGAGGCCGGTGAGCTTGCCGATCAGGGCTCCCTTGAGCACGATCAGCGGACCGACGGGGAAGAGGGCCGCGAGGGCCTTGCTGTTGGAGCGAAGCTGGGAGCGGAAATCGCGGCAAGGCTCGCAGCCCTTGATGTGGCGGCGCACCGGGCCGCCGACCTTGGCGAGCCCCTCGGCGGCCTCCGCCAGCTCGAGGCGAACCTCGTCGCAGGTGAGCTGGCGGGCCTGGCTCGACTCGGCGAGGGCGATCCGCGCCCGCACCAGAAGCGACTTGACCCCGGGGACGGTGGTGTCCATCGCCTGGGCGATCTCCTCGTAGCTCATCGCGTCGATCTCGCGAAGGAGGAGCGCCGAGCGCTGGGTCTCGGGCAGCCTGCCGACGTCGCTTAGCAGGTTCCGGAACTCCTCGCGATTCTGGACCCGCTCGAGGGTGGTCACCCCGTTCATGTGGGGGTGGGTGTCCATCGTGTCCTGGCCGTCGGCGGTCGGCTTGCGAAGGTGGTTGAGGCAGCGGTTGCGGGCGATCCGGTAAAGCCAGGGCCGCACCGCGATCGGCCGCTCATCGGCGACCATCGCGTTGTAGGCGGCGACGAAGACCTCCTGGAGGACGTCCTCCGCGTCCTCGGTGCAGCCGAGCATCTGGCGGCAGAAGCCGAGCAGCCGCGACTGGTAGCGGTCGACCAGCACCTCGAAGGCGTGCTGGTGACCGCGGCGGGTGAGGGCGACGAGATTCTCGTCTCTCTGGAACTTGAGGAGCGGGGAGCGCCGGGCAAAGAGCCCGCGTTTCTGAGCGTGTGTGAGTGCGGAGGCTTCCACGGCGCGGCCGGGCGGGATTACCCCTGCCCAGACGAACACGCTAACAGGGGTGCGGTTGCGCTTCCATCCCCTTAATCGTGCGGCAATCCGGCTCACAAATCGGGTATTGCGGACTCTCCGGGTCGCGCGCTATCTTTGTATTTATACCGGGATGATCACTGAGGTAGTGATTATCAAAGATATGTGATTATTGCCCAGGACCTGTTACGATCGATACGTATGGCAACCGCTTCGACAGCCACCGCAAAGAAGCCCGTGACCTCGACCGAGGAGGCCCGCACCGGCCTGGTCGCGCTTCTCATGCGAGTCGCGAAGGGTACCTACCGCCGCGCCGACGAGGGCGTCCTCGGTCTTCGCCTGAAGGAGTACGTCGCGCTCCAGTACTTGAGCGATCAGGGGAAGACCGCCCAGGCGGAGCTCGGCGAGCAGCTGATGCTGGATGCCAACAACTGCGTGCTCCTCCTCAACGGCCTCGAGGAGGGCGGCTACATTGAGCGCCGCCGCGACCCCACCGACCGCCGCCGCCACATCGTCGAGATGACGAAGGCGGGCGAACGAGCCCTGGATAAAGCCGACCGCGCCTTCGCCGGCCTCGAGGACGAGGTCTTCGTCGGCCTCAGCGTCGACGAGCGCTGCCAGCTCTGGAAGCTCTTACGCAAGGCGCTCGACTGCGGCGCCGAGCCGGCTGAGTAGGTCGGGCGCGGCGCCCGGGGCGCCTGTGAGGCCCACCCGAGCCGGGGTGGTGGAACTGGAAGACACGATCGGCTTAAGCCCGATTGTCCCTTCGGGGGCGTGTGGGTTCGACTCCCACCCCCGGCACTAGTCGACCCACCCGAAGGAGACGGGCTCGACTGATTTTCCCTTTCCCGATTCCACGCCTTGCGCCACCGCCCATGGTCCCGATGCGATTCACCGCTTCGGGGCTCCTTCCCTGGCCGGATCGGCGGATACTGCGTGGGCGATGTCGCAGGAGAACGTGGAGTTGGTCCGGTCGATCTACGAACCGGCCAATCGCCGCGGCGCGGCGGAAACGATGGGCTAGGTGACGCAGCGAACGACGACGGTCAGCCTCGGCCTGTTCGCGGCCCGGGCCTGCCACGACCTTGAAGAACTGTTCACGATGCGCGAGACCTCGCGTGTGGTCGCGGCCCGGATGCCGGATTGGGTTCCGATTCCTGACGATGTGCGGCAGGACGGCCTCTCGCAGCAGCACGTGAACCTCTCGATATCGCTGGTGGGCGCCTACCTCGCCGGAGTCTCCGCCGTCGGCGTTCGCTCGCAGGGGCGCTCGCGCCTCTTTCTCAGTGCGCTGCTCGGCTTCGGCCTGCACGGCTTCGGTCACATCGCGGGGACCGTCGCCCTGCGCCAATACACCACCGGTGTGGCGACCTCGCCGACGATCGTGATCCCGTACTGGCTCCGGGCGCGTCGCGCACTCGCCCGCGAAGGCCTTTCCGACCGTGAGGGCACCGCGCGATGGGCTGCCACCACTCTCCTTCTCCTTCCCGTTGTTCATGTGGCCACCCGACTTTTCCTGAACGCCCTCGAAGCCGCCAGGCTGCAGGAGTAAACGATGTCGCAGGAGAACGTCGAGGTTGTAGTCCGGTTGTTGGAGGCAAACGACCGGCGCGACTGGGACGCGGTATTTGACGCGTATGCGCCAGATATCGAATGGGAGGACTGCAGCGGGTTGTGGGGCGATTGGGGGGTTGCCAGAGGACATGAGGGTCTCCGGCAAGCCTGGCGGCGGTGGTTCGAGATATTCGGCGACGTGAAGTGGGACCTCGACGGCGACCCCATCGATGCGGGCAACGACGTCGTGGCCACCTATCGCGTTCATGGGCGCGGGCGCGGAAGCGGCGTGGAGGTTGATCAGCGGCTCACGTTGATCTGGTCGGTGCGAGACGGCAGGATCGCGCGGGTTCGGGCTTACCGCGAGCGTGCCGACGCTCTCGAAGCCGTCGGGCTTCCGGAGTAGGGCCATAGGGCTGTTGGCTCCGGCCTAGTCGCCAGGGAACAAGGACGGCAGCGTCTCGATCCGCTCCCAGCCCTCACCCGGCTCGACCTCTTCCACCTCGAAGTAGTCGTCGAGCACCGCCGCCCGCTCCTGCGCCAGCGGCGGCGAGCAGTAGTCCTCCTCCTCCCAGACCGCGGTCGAGTCGTCCAGCCGGCGGGCGCCGTTCAGCCCGCGGCTCAGCGCCCGCCCGAAGGGCCGCATCCGGATGAAGGCATCGCGCTCGAGTTCCTCGTGAAGCCGGGGAAGTTCCTCATTCTTCGGCCGCGCCCGGACCAGGTAATGGGCCACGGCTCGATTCTATGCCCGCATCAATTCCGTACTCCTGGTATGTTCTTGCGTACCGTGAGTACGGAAGTGCTCGACCCGATGAGAAGGGAGGCTGGATGGCTGAAGCGACCAAGGAGGCCCTCGACCTGGAGGCAATCTCGCAGCGCTACTTCGCCGCCTGGGAGGCTCGCGACCCGGACGCGATCGTCCGTCGTCAACCTCTCCGCCGAAGGCCTGGTGGCCCGCAAGGACACCTTCGTCGACATGGTCCAGCTCCAGGCGGCGCTCCCCGAGGCTGACGTCGAGGCCGAGCTCGAGGCCTCGGAGGCCAACGCCTAGTCGGGCACGAGCAACGAAACGCAGTCGCCAAAACAAGCCAAGAAATGGGAGAAGGACAGATGGAGACGACAACCGCAACCGAGCCGATCGTTGATCGGCCCGCCCTGTCGGAGCTACCGGTAGAGCACGTCTTCGACATGGGCGTCGAGCTGGAGCCGGTCCAATTCATCCCCACCGCGACCGGCACGGTGATGAACTTCGTCGCCAAGGGCGGCAGCTTCGAGGGTCCCCGGATCCGGGGCGAGGTCGTCCCCGGCGGCGGCGACGGCCTGGTGGTCGGCAGCGATCAGGTCGGCCGGGTACGGGTGCGGGCGACGCTGCGGACCGACGACGACGTCCTGATCCACTACACGGCGGGCGGCGTGATCAAGATCCCGGCCGACGGACTGGAGCGGCTCGCCGCCGGCGAACGGCTGCCCTTTGAGGAGACCTACGTCCGCACCACCCCGGTGCTGGAGACGAGCGACGAGCGCTACTCGTGGTTGAGCGAGTCGGTGCTGATCGGGCTCAACGAGCTCTCCAAGGACCACATCGACTACCGCGTCTATCGGGTTCGCTGAGGGCGGGACGCATGACGGCGATGAGCGACCTGGACAAGATCCTCTATACGGCGGAGGCAAGGTCGAGGGCGGGCGCGACCGACGCGCCAGAGCTGGAGGGCGCGGCAGCGCGATGAGCACCGCCGCAGACACCGAGCGCGGTCCGCGCACGAGGCTGAACCAGAAGGCGATCGCCAAGCGCTCGAACTGGCTGGTCAGGCACCGGCGAGGCCGGGCGGTGGCCTGGTCGCGGCTGCATGCCCGCCTCTACCGCCTCACCCGCGGGCACTTCCTGCCGCGCTGGTTTGCGGGAGCGCCGGTGATGGTGCTGGAGACGGAGGGGCGGCGAAGCGGCGAGACGCGGAGGTCGCCCGTGCTCTACCTCCGTGACGGTAATGTCCTCGTCGTCTGCGCCTCCAACGCGGGCGCCCACCGCACACCGGCCTGGTGGCTCAACCTGCGCGAGGCGGGCGAGGGGACTGTGGTGGTGGGGACCGAGCGGACCCGGGTGCTACCGAGGGTGCTCGAGGGTGCCGAGCGGCAGCGGCTCTGGGAGGCCTTTGCCGAGATGTACCCGCAAGTCGAGATGTACACCGAGTTCACCGAGCGACCGTTCCCTCTGGTTGCATTGGAGCCGGCATGAGCCCTACCCAACAGGAGCGCAGCGAGGCGACCACCACGTCGCTGGTGGTGGCCGCGCGCGAGCTCTTCGCCGAGGACGGCTACGCGGCGACCTCGCTCGACGCCGTGGTCGCGAAGGCGGGGGTGACCAAGGGCGCCCTCTATCACCACTTCGGCGGCAAGCGCGCGCTGTTTGCGGCGGTCTTCGCCGCCGAGCAGGTGCGCCTCTCGGCGGCGATCGTCGCCGCCTACCAGCGCAAGCGGGATCCCTGGGAGGCCTTCGAGGCCGGCTGCTCCGCCTTCATCGAGGCCTGCCAGGAGCCCGGGGTACAGCGGATCGCGCTGCTCGACGCGCCACCGGCGCTCGGCTGGGAGACGATCCGCCGGCTCGAGTCGGGCTCGCTGAGGATGATGGAACAGGGGATCGAGCGGGCGATCGAGGCAGGCTCGATCGAGTCGCGGCCGGTGACCCCGCTCGCCCACCTTCTCTTCGGTGCGATCTGCGAGAGCGCGATGATGGTCGCCCGCGCCGACGACCAGGATGCCGCCCTCGCCGAGGCCCTGGCGGAGCTCCACCACCTGCTCCGCTCGCTCGCGGCCTGAGGTCGGAGCGCCGCTCAGCCGGCCTAGGTCTCAGTCTCGCCGGCGGGCTCGGCCGCCTGCGGGGTTCCTTGGACGCCGCCCTCCTTGAAGATTTCCCGGGCTTCGGGATCGGATACGAATTCCTGAAAGGCCTCCTGGTCCCAGTCGAACACCACCCATACGCGGTTGGCGTCATTTGGATCGCGAAAGACGTTCGCGCCCCCTGATCCGTGCTCCTTCCGCTTCTCCGCGCCCTTCGTCGAGAACGTATCCCAGAACCGGTCGAAATCCTCGATCTTTGCCGTGGCCAGAACCACTCTCTCCTCCTCCGTCGAACACTGCTCTCTTCGACCCGATTCTATGCCTGCCCGCTGGGCGGGTATGGTCGGCGCATGAACGTCGTCATCGTCGGAGGACACGGGCAGATCGCACTGCGGCTGTTGAGGCTGCTCGCGGAGCGAGGCGACACCGGCCGCGGGGTGATCCGCAACCCCAGACAGGCTGTCGACCTGGAGGCGATCGGCGCCACCCCGATCGTCCTCGACATCGAGAACAAGGAGATCGGCGACGCGGTCGCCGGCGCCAACGCGGTGATCTTCGCCGCCGGAGCCGGTCCGGGCAGCGGCCCGGCGCGAAAGCAGACCGTCGACTTCGCCGGCGCGGTGAACCTGATCCAGGCCGCCAAGGCGCACGACATCTCCCGGTACGTGATCGTCAGCGCGATCGGCGCCAACCACCCGGAGCGCTGGTCCCAGCAGATGCGCCCCTACTACGAGGCGAAGGCGGCGGCCGACAAGGAGGTTGCCGAGAGCGGCCTCGACTACACGATCGTCCGGCCAGGGGGCCTCACCGACGATCCCGGCAGCGGCAAGGTCGAGATCGCCGAGCACCTCGATAGCTCGGGCTCGATCACCCGCGACGACGTCGCCCTCGTATTGCTTGAGGCGATCTCCGCCGACAACACGATCGGCAAGGACTTCGACCTGCTCGGCGGCGAGACCCCGGTCGCCGAGGCGCTGCGCGCGCTCTAGAGGGGGGGTTGGATCGCCGGCGGGCACCCCCCGGAGCGGAGCGCCCGCCGTCGACCGGGCTATGAGCCGACTGCCTCGGCCTGCTCGCAGACCGTCGGCCCGTTCTGCACGTTGACGCGCTCGAGAACCCCCGCGTCGATCAGCCGCTGGCGGCCCTCCTTGGCCTCCTCCGAGGAGGGGAACTCGACCGAGATGAAGACCTCGTTCGGGTTCTCGACACCCCGGAGGAT
This sequence comes from Solirubrobacterales bacterium, assembly GCA_050697055.1. GTDB lineage: Bacteria > Actinomycetota > Thermoleophilia > Solirubrobacterales > 70-9 > CAVVYV01. The sequence goes on along the minus strand of JBOGZE010000032.1, from coordinate 724 downwards.
GCGGTACCCCTTGGCGGTCTTCCGGGCGCCCGGTGTATCCGAGTCGAATGCTTCCTTCCAGGCGTCGTAGTCGTCGACCTTGATGCGAGTCAGCATGAATGCCATCAGTTACCTCCGATCAGTCCGTCCATTGCATTCATTACACTAGCAAAGTAATCAATTCATCGCTAGACTAACGAAATGGCGCAGCCAGTCAAGACCCGCACCTACAACTCGCCGCGGCGGCGCGAACAGGCGGCCGCCACCCGCCGGCAGATCCTCGAGGCCGCTCAGCGGCTGTTCGAGCGGCAGGGCTACGCGGCCACCTCGATGGCGGCGATCGCAAAGGAGGCGGGGGTCGCCCTGAAGACCGTCTACCTCGCCTTCGAGACCAAGAGCGGCCTGCTGCGCTCGCTCTGGAACATGCTGCTGCGCGGCGACCTCGAGGAGATCCCCGTGGCCGAGCGAGGGTGGTATCGCGAGGCGCTCGAGGAGCCCGATCCCGCCCGCCAGCTGCGCCTCAACGCGCGCAACGCCCGGGCCGCGAAGGGCCGCATCGCCGCCCTGATCGAGGTGATCCGCACCGCCGCCCCCGCCGAGCCGGAGATCGAAGCGCTCTGGCAGCGGATCGAGTCCGACTTCCATGAGAACCAGGGAAGGATCGCCAAGAGCCTGCAGAAGAAGGGGGCCCTGCGCCCCGGCCTCAGCGTCCGCCGGGCAACGTACATCCTCTGGACCCTCAACC